>NZ_JBWJAR010000006.1:0-276840 GCF_056389225.1 Pseudarthrobacter sp. rb
ACGCGTTACGGTGGGACACGAGGACCTCCTGGTTTGTGTTCGCTCTCGACAAGCACCACACAACACCCGGAGGTCCTCTTATTGCGTCAAATCCGTCCCCGAGTCACCAACCTGCCGGGACAGTACAGCTAGCCGCCACCGTGGGGGGATGTTGCCGCGTTTCTTTACATCGACGTGAACGGTCGTTCCGGGAGTCTCGTGCTCATAGCGGCGGATGGCTTCCCCCGCGCGCTTGTCAACGTGGTGAAGGCGGTAACGCCGGCATCCGAGTACGACCGCGTGCACGGTGGAGGCCGGCATGAATCACTTGCTTCGGCGTTCCATTGGCCACCCGGTACGGGCGGGAGGACGTACCAGCCGGGAGAACCGCCGTGACCTCAGGACCGTACGTACCCGTGGGGGTTGTTAGCCTGCCACCGCCAGTGATCTTCACACATCTGCGCGAGGCTCCGGCGAGCTGCCCAGCCGAGGTCAGCCAAAGCGGCAGAAGCGTCGGCATAGCTAACAGCGGCATCTCCAGGCCGACGAGGAGCGAAATCGTAGGCGACAGCGCGGCCTGCAGCGGCGCTAAAAGCCGCTATGACCTCCAAAACGGATGTTCCTCTCCCTGTCCCTAGATTCCAGCGAAAGGTGCCCGTCCTACTTTGCAGGTAGTTGAGAGCTGCTACGTGGCCGCCGGCAAGGTCCATGACGTGAATATAGTCGCGAACCCCCGTCCCGTCCGGCGTGGGATAGTCATTTCCAAATACCCTGACCTTGTCGCGCCGCCCCACAGCGACCTGCGCGACGAACGGCAGCAGGTTATTTGGCGTTCCTTGAGGGTCTTCTCCGATTCGCCCGGACTCGTGGGCGCCAACCGGGTTGAAATAGCGAAGTAATGCAACGCTCCATCGCGCGTCCGCGGCAGCGAGATCAGAAAGGATGTCTTCGATCTGCTCCTTGGTCCGACCGTAGGGGTTCGTGGCGTCCAGCGGAGACTTCTCGATGAGCGGAACCTCTTCCGAGGTGCCATAAACGGTTGCCGAGGAACTGAAAACCAATTTCCGGACCCCTGCAACCTCCATGCTCTCTAGTAGGTTTAGGGTTCCCACAACGTTGTTCTTGTAGTACAAAACTGGCTCCGCGACAGATTCCCCCACCGCCTTCAAGCCGGCGAAGTGAATTACCGCATCAAACTTATCGTTGTCAAAGACACTGCCGAGGGTGTCACGATCTAACAGATCGCATTGACGGAAGCGGAGTGTCCGACCAGCGAGTTCCTCGACGCGGCGTAGCGACTCAACACTAGAGTTCACCAAGTTATCCACAACTACGACGTCAAGGCCCGCTTGGAGCAGGCAAAGTGCAGTATGTGATCCAATATATCCGGCGCCCCCGGTCACCAATACCTTCATGAGGTTAGTGTAATTGGCGCTTCGAGGGCATCCGGCACTCGAGCAGGTTTGAGACGAAATTAGCCACTAAAGCAGCGTTATGCCCCTGTCACACGTGGAACTCGTGCTTTCCGTACCTGTCAGGCACCGGCGCGCTGCTGAGGACAAATTGGGCCGCGACGATAGAAGGCCCGCGCGGGGCAGGTCACCAATAGAGCAGCCTCATCAGCCCCCCTTACTGTCGAGGGCACGGGACGGGGTTCCCGCCTTCAAGTAGCGGCTCGGCTCCGCTAGGACGCTCACCTTCCAGGCAGGGGCTTTACTCGCGCTGGATGACAACGAGAGTCTGCCGGTCGCACCGCGGCTACCATATCTTTAGGGTGAACCCACCGCCACTTTAACCAACTCAGTCTTGAGAGCAACCTTCCGGAGAGGGAAAGACGGAGAGTTCGAATGTTGCGAAAGCCACTACCACCAAAGTAGCAACAAGACAGTAGTGCGGTTGGGGCTCGTGCGCCTGCTGCAATCATAGGTCGGGAACAGAATCTCCGCCCTGGTTTAATATCAAAAATGCCACTCGCAGTCAATTGATGCCGGTCCAGGAGAAGTCGAAAGTACACCGGACTCATCTAACACCCGCCTAGTCGAGTCGCGCTTGCGTTCATTGGCCTCCTTTCGGTTCGTGCGGTTGCTCGCCACAAGGTAGCATTGCGCACAGTCACGGGCCGCTATCGGACCGTAAACACACTCACGTTTGGCTGTCACTACTGGGGGGAACCTAGGCCTTGGAATTGCATGATTATCTCCGCATACTCCGCCGAAGTTGGATACTGATTATTGCCATCACGCTAACAGGACTGGCTGCAGCGGCTGGCATGACCCTTTCGATCAAGCCCTCATACACCGCCGAGTCTCAGCTTTTTGTCTCCATCCAAGGAACGGGTTCTGTTAGCGAGCTGCAACAGGGGAATATCTTTGGCCAGGCACGAGTGCAGTCATACGTGAAGACCGCTACAACGCCTATCGTGCTCCAGCCAGCCATCGATGCTCTGGGTCTCGAACTTACTGCTGAGCAATTGGCTGATAAAGTGAAGGCGACGTCTGACGTAAATACTGTTTTGATAAATATAACTGCCACAGACACATCCCCCGTCCGGGCTGCCTCTATTGCTCAGGCTGTCTCAAATAGTCTCATTCAGGCGGTAGAAAAGCTGGAAAAACCACGGGTCAGTGATGCCTCTCCAGTAAGACTTTCAATCGTCACCCCGGCTGTAGCTCCCAGCGCACCATCTGCGCCCAATACCCGCGTTAACCTGCTTCTTGGGCTCCTTTTGGGCCTGGCCGTAGGCATTGGCCTCGCGATTCTTCGATCCATGTTGGACACTAGGATTCGAGGTGAAGCTGATCTTCGTAAGACTACGGACGCCCCGTTGCTGGGGGGCATCACATTTGATGCAGATGCGGCGAAGAAGCCACTACTTACTCAGACACAGCATCAGAGCCCCCGCGCCGAGTCATTCCGGCAGTTGCGAACGAATATGCAGTTCGCGACAGTGATGGGTCGCGCAAACTCAATACTAGTAACTTCTTCAGTTCCCGGTGAAGGCAAGAGTACAACTGCCATCAATCTCGCCATAGCAATGGCGCAGGCTGGCCAAACCGTGTGCCTAGTGGATGCTGATCTACGACGCCCTATGGTAAGCGATTACTTGCGGCTTGAAGGAAGTGCGGGACTTACCACCGCTCTCGTTGGGGCCGCGGATGTGGGAGATCTACTCCAGCCTTGGGGCGAAGATAACCTTTATGTCCTCACCTCCGGCCGGATTCCGCCGAACCCTAGCGAACTTCTTGGTTCGCAACAGATGACCGAACTCATAACCCGTCTCGAGTCCACATTCGATACGATAATTATCGACGCTCCCCCTCTTTTGCCTGTGACCGACGCAGCGGTGCTATCCCAGCATGTAGGTGGAATTGCGCTGGTTGTTGGCGCCTTCAAGACCAAAGATCAAGAACTGGCAAAATCACTCTCAGCTCTCGATCTTGTGGGCGCAAACCTAATAGGTGTAATTCTCAACCGCCTTCCCGCTAAAGGCCCAGACGCTTACACGCAAAGTTATTACACCTACAATTCGGCAGGCTCTGGGCTCTCCTCGCCTGCAAATAGCCCCTCGTCAACCATCCCGTCTCCGGACGAAACGGTAACGCCAGGTTCAGAAGCAGATGATAGGCCGGCTCGGCGGCTTCCCAAGCAGGTGTCCCGCTTTACGCCCCGTTCGTGAGCAAGAGGCGAAGAGGAATGTGGATATGACTAGGGGAAGCTCTGCCTGTTGAGTGCCACAACCGACTCGTGAGCGTGGTCGCTGGGCGCATGAAAGCTTTGGAAATTTGTGTCTCGCAGAGCAAATGCGCTCTAGATCCGTACAATTTCGATAACTTTCAGACACTCCTTTTCTTCCGATGTGTTCTATGCGATGGCATTCGGCATGTACTGGAGAACTGGTCAGAAAGATAGGATTTTTACGGTCTGCATGAACAAAAGCAAAATGCTTTCCTCAGTAGGATCCATTGAAGGTGCAGGGCCCTAGTTATGGCGTTTTGGCCGAGATTTCTCTTAGTTCTATCGCTGCCGCAGGAGTGATGGCAGTAGCAGCGTCTATACCCGGAATTGTTTTCGTAATTCACAGAAATTGGAAGCCTTGAATGACTAGCAATTACGCCGTCTACGCCTTGGCCTTTGCGTGCGAACCAAACAGGGGAAGTGAGCCCGGGGTGGGCTACGCCTTCGCCGAGGCGCTCGCTGCGCTCAGCAACGAAGTAGAGTACGACGTCATCTTACTCACCCGGCCCCACCGCCTGGAGGCCGTGAAAGCTGAAATTTTGCAGTCGATTGGCGAAAGTCGCTTAAAACTCGTCCCGATAAGCATCCCTCTCTGGGTAGTCCGACTTACTGGGCGCAGGCGCGTTAGGTGGGCTTACCTTGTCTGGCAACTCCGGGCAGTTTGCCACCTCCGGAATGAACTCAAAAGAACTAAGCAACGCGCCTTGATACACCACATATCTTTTGCTACGGAAGCGCTCCCAACCTTTGAGTGGTTTCTAGCCGGCAGGGCGGCACGTATTTTTGGGCCTGCAGGGAGTTCGCAAGAATTGAATCAGGCGAATAAACCACGGCTTATCGGTGGGGTCAGGCGTAACATTCGCGAGTACTTCGGTCGACTCAATCTTCGTGACGTCGATTTGGCGGTTGCGAATAATTCAACAGTGGCAACCACTTTCGAACGCCTCGGAGCACGCGAAGTGCAGGTAGAACCCAACGTAGTCATCTCCTCTGAGCAGACACGTAAAGCCGCTGCTAGGGCAAGCCGGGTCGGAGAATCTCCGATCGACCTAATTTCTGTAGGCCTCTTGGTGGAGCTGAAACGTCACTACCTGGCAATCCAGGCTCTCGCGAAGATCGCAGATCAATCTGTCACGCTTACTGTCGTTGGCGACGGTCCCCTTCGCAAGACTCTTGAGCAACAAGCGGAATTACTGAACGTGGCCCACAGGGTGACCTTTACCGGGATGGTAACGCGAGATGAAGTCCTCTATCTGATGTCGAGGGCCAGAGTACTCGTTCACACCTCTCGTCAGGAAGGTTCAGCTTGGGTGGTTGGGGAAGCGCAAGCTGTAGGAACTGTGCCCGTCGCATTCAAGGGATCAGGGGCTGACAGTTTGATCACCCTGACCGACACGGGTGTTATCGCAAAGTCGGATAGCGTCGAGGCTCTCGTAACTGCTATAGAAACGGCCCTAACGCTGAGCTATAGTCCATCTAATCGCTGGGATGCAGAACGCCTACCAGTGCTGCTGGGTCAGTGGTACGACCAATTACTAACGGGCAAGCCTTGATAGGCAGCAATAGCGATGCGATTTTCTCGAAAGTTGTTGGGGCCTTTGTTGGGGCTAGGAGCTGGGTTTGGAGACTCCGCAGCTGCAGCGCTGGCGACATTTTCCGTTGGAGCTTTCGCAGTTCGGCTCCTCTCCAGTGAAGGCCTAGCCCTCTTTAGCCTCTTTATGACCGGCTTAATAACCTGTGCCCTCCTGCCGCAGCAGTTGGTGTTCATGCCAACCCGCATACGAAGCAACTTATCCCTTACCCGTCAGCGTCCTGCCTTACGGACGGACCTGCGACTTGCTGTGCCGAGCTCGCTTGCAGCCGCGGTTTTGGTGCTTTCTTTCGGACTGCCGCTTCTTGGCCACGTTGATGTTGGTCAGTATCTGGCAATGGGCATCACGGCGTCTGCGGCCACGATTCTGGGTGCCGTGCAGACCCATATTCGTGCCACCATGCATGTACTTAATGAACACGCAGCAGCTGCATGCACGTCGCTACTGGCCCTTGGAATAGTCGTCACTCTCTTAGCCGTATCTGAGATGGCTCATTTTGTTCCTTGGGTTGAATACGCGTTCCCCTTTGGATCCTTGGCTATCGGCTATGGCGTGTCATCTCTCATCTGGACTCTCGTAGCCCGCCGTCACGAGAAAATGACAAAGCACGCTCTCCCAATGCTGCGAGAACGGATCCTTTACGTTGGCCCAGACATCACCGTTCAGCTCACCTGGTATTGCCTTAGTCTCCTGGTAGTGGCCGTCTTGGGACCAGTCCAATTAGCTGATTTGGAAGCAGCGCGGGTGGTAGCTGCTCCCGTCTTTATTCTGGCCTCAGGGCTGACTTCCTATGCACTGCCAAGTGTCATTCGTGCCATCAGTTCGACAACCACACGTGCGGCTTTCAAACAAGGAACAATCCGACTTAAGAGGCTCCAGGCTATGGTGGCTACTTGCGCTACCGTTTACGGCCTACTCCTGTTGTTGGCGGGACCTGTCTTATCCTCTTTGTTTCAAAGAAATGTCAACCCGCCGCTTTCAGCCTCACGAGCATTGGCCTTTGGCGTCGAAGGAGCTTCAAACGTCATCAACCCGATGTTCGTAGTCGCAGGCCGCCCCGGCCGGGGACTGGCGGTAATTGTGGGCGCGTGTGTGGTCTCTCTCGCCGCTGCGGTGCCTTCACTCCTTCTCCTTGGGCCCTATGGGTTGCCCGTAGCGCAGGGGTTGTCCTCAGCCGCTCGAATAGTAGCCGGTTCCTCCCTTCTTCGAAAGTCGATGCGAGCCCCGCAATCCGCGAACAGTCGTAAACGAGGCGTTCCGTCCGCCGGAATGTGACTACCACGGAGTTCTGATCGGGCCAGAGAGAACCTTTGCCTTGACCTGCCCCTGCAGCCGTCGTGAGAAGGCGTGCACACGACTGGCCTCCTCACGTCCGGTGAGAATCAGTGTAGGCCGAGCGGGTGCTCCACAGCGGCGCCCAAGCTACCTACATCCCTTTCTTTCGGCGCTGTCCAATTGGCGAACGCTGCGCCGCGGCAGCGGAGGCGGGACGTGTTGAGGGGCTATCGGGATACGCGGTCTGGTTTTGGGAGAACGGCGGGGCCAGATTTGGCCCGGAATATGCACAGGTGATCCTGCTGACCGCATTTTTACGGTCACAAGGCACATACAGGGCGGGTTGAGGCTCCCCGAGGTGCTGATACCAGCCGGTGCCGGGAAAGCCACCGGCCGCAGGTGATGGTGGCAGTCTTCTCACATCTATGGTTCATTGTACGGATGAGCGCACCGGAGATCGTGCTCCTGCAAGCTGGAACGAGGGAGCTGCTCAGCTTCATGTAGGCAAGTCCGCCAGCCGATCTCGGACAACGAGACCAGGGATGGGCCGCGGGAGCAGCTACGCCGCTACGACCCGGTGAGCAAGGTCCCGGCGGAGCCTACCAACCAGAAGTGTCTGAGAGGCCAGCACCGGCCGATCGGGCCTGCTCGCTGCGCGCAAAGCGGCCATGCCGGCGCTGGCCACCTCGTCCACCGGTCATAGGCTTCTCCACCCGGCTCCAGCTCGAAGGAATTTTACGTCCGGCTCGAGTTGAACGCGTACTCCGTCCACGGCAAACCATAGGACGGTTGTCCGAGACGGCAGGGACTTGAGGAAGGCCTTACCCTAACCGGCAGTGAACAACTGCGCTGCGGGACCCGGCCTACCGCGATTCGGCGTTTCGGGTGTCCTGGGCGCCGGGCAGGCTGCCTGATGCCAACTGACCTCTGTCCGGATCGGGTCTTACTCGGGCCGATGAAGGCAGCTCGGCTTTGTGTCGCAGAGGCCCGTCTCCGGAGCAAGCGCATAAGACTGGCCGCACATATGAGGATCACCTCGGCGCTCTCCTGTCGCGCGAAGTCGTGGACAGGTCGTCTGCACATCGTCTATCGACCTCGTACTTAGTCTGCCCCAGGCAACCTGGCAGGGTTACGTTCCCGCCATCGACGAAGCAGACAGACGAGGACGGAACGAGCATCGGCTTTCAAGGACGAAGGGAAGCTCTTATACGACTGATGGTCTAAACCGCGAAGGTGCTTCTTGATGGCGAGCTCGCGATACCTACCCTCTTGAATGCAGTACCTGAAAGAAACGGGCCGTACTGTCCGGTAATGTAAAACAGTTCGCGGTACAGACGACATCTTCATATGTCGCATGCTCAAATAAAGACCCAAATCGTACGCTCTAGTGAGGGCAGGATCGTAACCTGCGACCGCATCAAAGGCTGAACGCTTGAGCATGACTGCACAATCAGCTACTGGGCTACGCCCATGCTTTAACCTCTCTCGAATTTCATCGGGCGAGGTTGGCCAGCTATACGAGATCACCGGTCCTCCCCAAGTACCAAAATCGGCGATCTGACCCCCCACGACAGACAGGTCCGGATCCGCGTCGAACTCCTCCACCTGCCACTCCAATCGGTTCGGGAGTGAAACGTCATCAGCATCTTGAATAGCAAGAAATTCTGAGTCACTGGCAGCAACTCCCGCAGCTCTGGCTGCTGCACCACCCACATTCTGCGCGAGGTGAACGACGTGTATGCGTTCATCCTTGTGATATTTATTGAGACGTTCAGCAGTACGATCTGTAGAAGCGTCGTTGACAACGTAAAGCTTCCAGTCCGTGTAGCTCTGATTGACGACGGACGTGATGCTGTCATCGATGGTGTCTTCCGCGTTGAAGGCAGCCATAATTACCGCAACTCGTGGCATATAAGGTCCTTCTTCCTAGCTTTTGGCAACGGCGGGTAGGCTACTTTCAGCACCTTTAGTACGCGCAATGGACCGAGCAGGGTTCCCCGCAACAACGTCACCAGCTGCTACATCTCGTAGAACGACAGCGCCTGCACCAATAACGGCACCCTCACCGACAGTGATTGATCCAAGGATGATGGCACCTGCTCCAACGGTCACTCCATCCCTCAATATCGGACTGTCGCCTCCAGGCGACTTTTGTCCGATCACCACGCCATTACGAAGGACAACCCGAGAACCAATTATTGAATGATCATTCACGACCATTGCGTATCCGTGATAGATAGTAAGACCAGGGCCGACAAAGGTCTTGGGCCGAAGTTCCATTCCTAGACAAAACTCGGTCCAAAACCTGTAGGCGGCCACAAAAGGGTAAGATATCGGGCGCGGATGCGAGGAGTCCTTCATCAGATACTGACAAACTCGGAATGCTGTCAGAATGAGTCTTGACTTTGGGTCGTTCGGATTGGCTCCATAATCGCTTTGCAAAGTTGAACAAAGCTCCCTCATCGAAGTGATGCCTAAAATCATTCGCGATTCCCTGTTCTACTGCGACAACTATGAGCAGCAATGGACTTTGTATAAACTCGTTCTATGGAATTGACCCAGCCGGCCTCAGAATACGCCCGCTCATAGCGCATCAAGGCTCGCCGCGAGTAGCCCGGCCAGTCGGCTTCGACCTGAGCCACCGCCGAAGGCACATCCAACCAATCCTCGAATACGCGTCCGACGTTCGACTTCTCGACGTCGTCCGCGGCGCTGTTACCACTCTTGGCCAAGACTGGTACCCCCACGGCCAGGGCTTCAAGATATGTAGTAGGCAGACCCTCCGCCCAAATGCTCGGAATGACCAGCCCCTTAGCGGTTGACAACCTCTCGAGCACCAAGTCTCGGGAAGCTAGTCCATGATAGGTGACCTGCCCCCTGCACTTGGCTTTTATCCGGTCGCTGTCAGGCCCCTCCCCAAATAAGTGCAGAGGTACTGTTGTCGGCCAAACAGAAAGAAGACGCTCGATACCTTTCTCCGCAACCATTCGGCCCGCGTAAATCCACGATTTAGAGCGTTCGCGGTCAATAGGTCGCTTGCTGTCGGCAACAAAGTTTGGCACGACGAAGGTTTTGGTGACATCCAAACCGAAGTCACGAAACTGCTCTTGAGAGCGTTCGGATAGGAATATGACGCCGTCGCTTCGTGCGAGCAAAGGATCACGGTCTATGCCTCCGAGATTCCGTATAGCCAACGGAAGCGTGGCTAGTCGCGACCCTCTGTAGCATGCGTGCTTTACGGCGTGATGCTGCCCGGAGTCAGGACATAGAGTGCATGCCGTGCCATTCCTGAACAAAGTGGCAGCTGAGCACACCGATCTGAAGTTGTGAACCGTACAAACTATCGCCCCTGGCCATTCTTTAAGCCATCGAGTTGAGAAATTGGGAAAGAGATTGTGAACATGGACGACGTCCGGACGAAATTTCACTAGAGCCTCGGTGGGATCAGCCCCAAATCCCGTCGCGACGTTGAAGGCTGTCGTGAAGAGATGCCCCCTCTTGGTGGCAGTTTCGTCGCTACTGATGGATACGACCAGCACCTTATGCCCCGCACCGCGGAGCGACGCCGCCTGCATTTCCACAACAATATTCTCCCCGCTGGGAGTACGACCAGAATAAGCACTATGCACAATAGCAACGCGCATGCGACTCTATCGCTTCTTTCCAGCTGCAATTAAGAACTGAATATTTCCTATGAGATATCTTCGCCATAGCCGACGTGGCTCGGTTGCAAACCGAAAAAGCCACTCGAAGCCCGCGGCCGTCATCCAAGCGGGCGCCTCCTTCTTGACGCCTGCTGTGAAGTCGAAGGCGGCACCAACGGCTATAGCGTTGAATCCCTTGCTAGCTAGACGCTGAGCTTCAAAGTCTTGTTTCGGAGTTCCTAAACCCACCCAAACAATGTCCGCTTCAGACTGCTTTATCCGCAGGTCTTGGGCAATAACCTCCTCCGCGGAGAGCTTCCGGAAGGGGGGACTCTCAATTCCCACGATTGAGGTACCAGGATACTTGCGCTCGATTGACTCTACTAAAGCATTGAGAGTCTCAGGCGTAGAGCCCAAGAGAAAGTGACGCAGCCCCGCAGTTCTGCCGCGATCCAAGACTGCCTCGAATAGTCTTGGTCCGCGTACTTGCGAAAGAGGCTCATCGGAGAACCTAGTCAGCAGACTTAGCGGCTTCCCGTCGGGAAAGTTGCAGAATGCAGATTCTAAACATTCCCTGTAACTATCTTGCTCAGAGGATAAAGCAATACTATAAGCATTAATGAGGTGTACATCCACGCCCCTCGTATCGGAGCAGCTAATTTGACAAATCTTCAAAACAGCATCATCAAATGGCACCATAGCCACAGGAAGGCCAGCAAAATTTCGAGTGCTAAAGTCCATAAAGTATCAATCTTCCGGTTCTATCATAGCTTTATAAAAGTGCATTCGCTTCTTCAATTGCTGAGCCTAGATCGGGGGCAAAAGAGAGAGGAATATCTGGTCGGTTGAGCCAGGTTGAAGCGTATGCGCTCAGCTTCCCAGTGTTGTTGTCGACGGCCACTACACGACGCCCCATCTGGAGCCCTATTAGCATGGCATGCAGTCGATCTGTGACGATTATTTGTCCCCGCGAAAGGATACCCACACCTCGTTGGAGACGCCGCTCTGCCTTTTTCTTCCAAGCTTCGTTGCTCAGGTTTAGGTTCAACTTGTAATGGAGTTTCTCACTACGCCACCGAAGAGCGGTTCCCAAGCGGCCTTTTCGGTCGTCCCTTAGCCAGTCGACACCGACGTTGACAGTTGAAGAACGAACGGACTCTGAATCTGTTCGGGCCAAAACCACGAGGGCCTCCGTCGGATCATTCCCGGTAATTTCACCGAGAAAATGCACAGCATCGGGAGCGATAAACAGATTCGGCACCAGTCCATCGAGCCTCTCGACAGAGCGCTGGTCACGGACCGCCATTCTAAGCCGGTGCCGAGCAATAAATTTTGATCGAAACTCTTGGCGCGCACGCTCGGAGGTGAAAAACACAGATTGCGGTGCCTGTATAAGCAGAACATCATCCCCCAAGGTCTCGCTAAGTTTGTATCTGTGACGGTCAATCACAGGGTAAAGACCAGCCACGCTTCCGCCCCCGTTAATCATTACTGGAACGTCTGATGTCAGTACGTCTTCATGAAGTGAGGCTATACAATAAGTGCCGCGGACCCTTATATTCTCTTGCTCAAAGTACTTTAACTGGCCTAGAGCAATAGCAGAGTCTCCGACGTTCGCGTAGTCAGGAAAGTCCGTGAATATAATTTCGTCCACACCCGAGTACAGCTCGTCAAAGTGATCGCCCGCCACCGACTGCATAGCACTTGTATAATTCAAGTCTGACTCCCCCAGAGGCATGATTAACCCGGCGGCCAACAACCAGCCATAGTTGATTTGACGTGCCTGTCGAGCATGTCTCGGCCCCTAGCACTATAGTGCAAAGTCGCGATGGGCATCCGACACCAACAGCAGTTAGCAAAGTTTCAACGGTCGTAAGGAGTCTGCGACAATATGATCCGATGCGCCTACCGGGAAGTTCGTCCGTTCAGCCGATGTTCCCACGCGCTCGACTACAAACTGCCACTTGAAGGGGGAAGAGTGCTGCCGAAGCGCGCATTGATTACTGGTATTACAGGTCAGGACGGGTCCTATCTCGCGGAGCTCCTGCTCGCAAAGGGTTATGAAGTGCATGGACTCATCCGCAGAGCCTCGACCTTCAACACGGCGAGAATCGACCATCTCTACGTAGATCCGCATGATCCCAAGGCCAAGCTATTTCTGCACTACGGCGACCTGAGCGACGGTGCGCGCCTTGTGACACTGCTGGGCGAGATAAAGCCTCATGAGGTCTACAACCTTGCCGCCCAATCGCACGTTCGTGTCTCATTCGACGAACCCGAGCACACGGGTGATACGACCGGTGTAGGCACAATCCGGCTGCTCGAAGCTGTACGCACGTCGGGTATAGAGACCAAGTTCTACCAGGCGTCCTCGTCGGAGATGTTTGGAGCTACCCCACCCCCCCAGAACGAAGAAACGCCCTTTTATCCCAGATCACCGTACGGGGCTGCGAAAGTTTACAGCTATTGGATAACCAAAAATTACCGCGAAGCTTATGGCATGTTCGCAGTGAACGGGATTCTTTTCAATCATGAGTCCCCCCGGCGGGGGGAGACTTTCGTGACACGGAAGATCACGCGGGCTGTGGCCTCGATTAAGGCCGGCAAACAGGACATCCTCTTCATGGGTAACTTGGACGCGGTTCGCGACTGGGGTTACGCCGCCGAGTATGTCGAAGGAATGTGGCGCATGTTGCAGGCTGATGAGCCCGACGACTTTGTGCTCGCCACCGGGGGTAACTACACTGTTCGGGACTTCCTCCAGATCGCTTTTGAACACGCCGGTCTCAACTGGGAAAACCACGTCCGCTTCGACGAGCGTTACCTCCGCCCAACAGAGGTTGACGCCCTCGTTGGCGATGCGTCAAAGGCCCAGGAGAAGCTCGGCTGGAAGGCATCGGTTCACACACCAGAATTAGCCCGGCTCATGGTTGACGCGGACATTGAGGCCCTTAAGCATGCAGGGAACCACTGGATCGATACAGTCGGACTGGAAAGTTGGAAGAGCTAGTGCCTAACGGAGTCGATTTCGAACCAACGGCGCTGGACCGCTCTTCCACCTTCTATGTTGCCGGCCACCGGGGACTTGTGGGGTCGGCTGTTTGGCGAAAATTATCAGCTGAGGGATTTACAAATCTTGTCGGACGGAGTTCAGTTGACCTCGATCTGAAAGATCGCGATGCTGTCTACGCTTTCTTCGCTGAGACGAAACCGCGGTACGCTATCTTGGCTGCTGCTAAAGTCGGCGGCATTCTTGCCAACGACACATATCCGGTGGACTTCCTCAGCGAGAACTTGAGGATGCAAGTAAATGTCCTCGATGCGGCCCGTGAGTTCGGCGTAGAACGCTTGTTGTTCCTGGGTTCTTCTTGCATCTATCCGAAATTTGCGGATCAGCCGATTCGCGAGGATTCGTTGCTCACTGGGCACTTGGAGCCAACCAACGATGCATATGCCATTGCCAAAATCGCTGGAATCCTGCAGGTCCAGGCAGTTCGACGGCAGTATGGCCTTCCTTGGATCTCGGCCATGCCGACGAATCTCTACGGTCCAGGCGACAACTTCTCGCCTACGGGTTCTCACGTCCTGCCCGCTTTAATAAGACGCTACGACGAAGCAGCTAGGAACGGTACTCAGCTAGTAACGAACTGGGGGACAGGCGCGCCCCGCAGAGAGTTCCTTCACGTGGACGACATGGCAGCCGCGTGCCTTCACTTGCTTGAACATTACGATGGCCCATCGCAAGTCAACGTTGGCACCGGTAGTGATGTGACTATTCGTGACCTGGCTTCTTTAGTTGCTACAGCAGTTGGTTACACCGGCAAAATCACGTGGGATGCCAGCAAGCCCGACGGGACGCCCAGAAAACTGCTCGATGTTTCGAAGTTGCATGCAACCGGCTGGTCGGCCTCGATAGGCCTTGAAGACGGTATTCGAAAGACAGTTGCATGGTATAGAGAGAACTCTCTGTCTGTCCGTGGCTAAGTAATTACTTTAAATAGGGGGAATCAAAGTGAGTGAGGATGCGGACTGGCGCAGACGTTCCTCTCGGCTTTTACAGATATTCGATGCGTTCGTCATTATTTGGGCCGTTGTCGGGGCGTTCCTAATCCGTTTCGGCCTCGACCGAGAGTTTCGGACGGCCGATCAGGATCTGCCTTACGTATGGCTCTCAGCTGTCCTAGCCGCAACCTGGTGGATCATGCTAGGTGCTTGGAATACGCGCCATAGCCGAATCCTGGGGTCCGGTCCCGACGAATACAAGCGTGTTACAGCCGCCTCTCTATGGCTGTTCGGAATCATCGCAATTGTTTCCTACGTTTTTCGCGTTGACACAGCGCGAGGATACGTCGGGCTGGCCCTTCCTGTGGGGCTACTCGGTCTCTTGCTCGGCCGATGGTTGATTAGGCAGCATCTGACCATCAAGCGTCGGCAGGGACGCAGTATGTCAAGACTGCTTCTCCTGGGCGGTCCTGGCGCGGTTTCGCACTTAGCATCTACGCTATATGGTGCAAGGCACGCAGGTTACCTTCCCGTCGCCGTTTATATGCCTGGAGTTGAAGCTCATACAGGCGTCGAACCTGGTTCAGGGCTAAAGATAATGGGCCATAAACCTGACGTTCAAGCCATAATTGCGGCTCTTGAGGACTGCGGCGCCGACGCTGTAGCCGTGTCCGCAGGGGTTCAGTTACACCCGCAAACACTTCGCCACTTGGGGTGGGAGTTGGCAGCAAGAAACATTGGGCTAATAATGGCACCCGCCCTCACGGACATTGCTGGCCCTCGGATTCACACTCAGCAGGTTGCGGGACTGCCACTTATCCACGTCACAACCCCCACGCTGGAAGCAGGCCAGAGGGTTGCAAAAAGGCTTTTTGACCTTTTCGTTGCCCTAACGCTGTTGGTTCTTGCAGCACCTGCAATGATCTTGGTCGCTGTCGGGATAAAACTAGATAGTGCTGGCCCTGTCCTTTTCCGTCAGGAACGTGTTGGCATGGAGGGGCACCGATTTTACATGCTCAAGTTTCGGTCGATGGTGGTCGACGCGGAAACCCGGCTAGACGAGTTGGCCCGGCAAAACGAGGGTAGTGGCCCTCTCTTTAAAATGAAAAGGGACCCTCGTGTTACGCGTTTTGGGGTATTTATGCGGAGATTTAGCGTGGACGAGTTACCGCAGCTTCTCAATGTTCTGGGAGGATCAATGAGTCTTGTTGGACCACGGCCTCCGCTGCCACGAGAGGTAGAAACTTATGAAAGCGACGTTCGTCGCCGCTTGCTGGTAAAACCAGGACTTACTGGACTATGGCAGGTGAGTGGCCGGTCCAATCTGTCATGGCAGGACTCCGTGCGCTTGGACCTTTACTACGTAGAGAACTGGTCTCTAGCGGGAGACCTCGTCATCCTTTTTCGAACAATCCGTGCTGTCTTTGGCAGTGCAGGCGCCTACTAAACGCTCTCACGTGTTAGCGCCTCTGACGTTAACAGCCCCTTGGGGAAGGAATTTCACAAAATGGCTGCTAAATCCAGGACTGAGACGAGCCGTCTTTCGGTCAAGATGGGCTGGCCCACGCAACCAGAAAGGGGGCGACTCCGCTCATGGCTTGTCTTGACGCTTTTCGGACTGGCAGCAATGTTTATCGTTGCTGTGGCTGGAGCGGGCTGGCTTGGAATCAAAGCGTCAGAAATTAGGGCGCAACTAACGTCTGCCGTGCATCTGGTCCCCTCGATCAAAGAGAACCTTTCGGCTGATAGGCCTACCGCTGCGGTGAGCACGGTCGACGAACTTCGCACTCATACGGCCGCCGCCGTACAGGCAGCCAACGACCCGCTCTGGACCTTGGCGTCAAGTCTGCCAGGACTTGGGGCAAACTTCAGAGCGATCACCGAGGTTACACGCTCGGTTGACGATGTGGCCGACCTTGGTCTTGGGCCACTGGTGGACGTTTATGCCAGCCTTAATTGGGAGACACTTCTTCCGAGCAGCTCCGGAGCGGAACTCGAACAGCTAAGCGCAGCGTCGCCACGAATTTCTGCTGCGGCGGATGCAATACGGCTGTCAGCAAAGCGGCTCGATGCGATCGACACGACAAGCCTTCTATCCCCAGTAGCCGGCCCGCTGACTAGCGCTACCGATCAGCTGCATGGACTTACTGCGGCTCTGGAAGCAGCGGCCGATGCATCAAAAATCGCGCCCGGAATGCTAGGGGAGGAAGGACCTCGTAACTTCCTTCTGATCATCCAAAACAATGCAGAGTCCAGAGCGTCTGGTGGCATTCCGGGCGCACTAGCGGTTCTAACGGTCGACCACGGCAAACTCGCCCTCAGTGCACAGAGCAGTGCCAGCGACCTGGGCATTATGTCGCCCGCTCTCCCTGTCGACCAACAGCAAGAGCAGATCTATAGCACGCGACTTGGCAAATACATGCAGGACGTCAACCTAACTCCTGACTTCCCTACCGCTGCGGCAACCGCCCGAAAAATGTGGAGCACGAAGACAGGGCAACGAGTCGACGGTGTCATTTCCATCGACCCAGTGGTTCTCAGCTACATTCTCCAGGCGACGGGACCAGTGAACGTCGATGGCCCCGAACTTCCCTCATTGAAAGCTACAGGTCTGCCTACGGAGCTGACGGGTGACAATGTAGTATCCACACTGCTTTCCGACGTCTACACCAAAATCAGGCAACCGAAGCTTCAGGACGCGTACTACGCGAACGTGGCGAAGGAAGTCTTCTCCGCCCTTTCCAGTGGCAAGGGCGAGGCTAAAGGTCTCATAACAGGCATTACTCGCGGAACGGAAGAAAGACGCGTCCTGTTGTGGTCTTCCGACAGTTTCGAGCAGTCTGTGATCAGCAAGTATCCGCTAAGCGGCTCGGTCACAGGCCCCAGTGTCTCACCAGCGCAGTTTGGTGCTTACTTCAACGATGGTACAGGCGCAAAAATGGATTACTACGTCAAACGCACGGTCCAACTCATCAAAGGATGTCCATCGGACGGGTACGAGCAAACAACAGTTCGAGTCACCAGCAAAAACACAGCGCCGGCTAGTGCAGCCACGTCCCTGCCAGAGTATGTCAACGGTGGAGGTGTCTTCGGAATAGCCCCGGGGTACGTACAAACCAACATCGTTGCCTATGGCCCGGTGCAAGCGAATGTGGAATCAGCCACTGTCGACGGCCAAAAGACCCCCTTTGCGCCTTACCTCCACGACAGCCGGCCGGTGGGTGTAGTAGCCCAGACACTAGCCCCCGGGGAGAGCAAAACCGTGGAGTTCACCTTCGGAAAAATAGTTCAACATACAGAACCTAACTTGGTTGTCACGCCCTCGGTCCAACATGTCAAAGACGTTGTACTTTCGACGCAAACCGCCGCTTGTGATTAGGGTCAGTTAGTCTGTTAACACCACGTAAACCGATTGGATTGAGGTTGGCTCTAGCGAGGTCCGGATGGTAACGTTTTTTTGGGATATCTATCCGTAGTTCTGCACATGGTCTCGTGCAGAGGGGACATTTCCTCAATCGGGTAACACAACTTACACGTCTCCGGGGGGACACACATGAAAAAGACTTTTGCTGCACTCGCACTTGCAGGTTCCATTGCGCTTATCGGTTCCGCGCCTGCCATGGCCGCAACCTACCCGGCACTTCCGCCGCAGGCCGCTGTCTCTGACGGTACGGTTGGGCCCGGTGAGAGCTTTGTCTTCCGCGGCCAGGGCTTCCTCGCCGGCGAACGCTTGATCATTCGCGTGACTCCTGGGCAGGCTCCCGCCTCCAACGGTGCCAACATCGCTGGTAGCCGCTCGGTTGCCGCTCGCATCAACGTTGTGGCCGAGGCACAAACGCTGACAACCACAGCTGATGCACAGGGCGCCTTCTCCCTCCCCATCACCATCAACGAACCCGGAACCTACTCCATCACGGCCACGGGCGAGACCTCCGGCGTTACTGTTGGACCCGTCGTCGTGAAGGTCACTCCCGCTGCCCTGGTTGCCAACGGCAATTCCATGGTCGCAAACTCCGGCTCCAATCTCGCCACCACCGGCGCCGATCCCGGCCTTGTTCTCTGGACCCTGGTCGGCGCTGGCGCATTGGCTGCCGGTGCAACCTCTGTAGTGGTGGTCCGCCGCCGCGCCACGGCAGAGGCTGCCTAGACTCATCGCTTACTAGAAACAACGAAGGTGGGTGTTTCTCCGGGAACGGAGGAGCACCCACCTTCGTTTAATGTGATATCTAATTGATCTATGGGGAGACATTGGCGAAGAGCACCACGTGAGTACGACTTTTGCGTTCCCCTCCCCCGCCCGCCGATGACGCGCTATGCCCTTCTCCTAGTCTTGGCCGTCTCTGCACTGGGGACCGCGGCGTTCGCTCTCCTACGCTCCTTCTGAGGCTCGTTTGAAGATCCTCTTTAATCGTCGCTTGTGGCAGCTAATACTGGCGGCGATGGCTGTGCCGTTGGCATTCATCGCTTTCTGGCCAACACCCGTAGACCAGCCGGTGTCCGGCCAGCTCGCGGCTGTCCTGACCTTCTTGCACCGCCATGGCTTTCCCAGCTGGTTCAACTACAAATTAGTAGAAGCTTCCTCGAATGTGATCCTTTTTGTGCCCGTTGGTTTCGTGGCAGCACTCGCATTTGCGTCAAAACGATGGTGGCAAATTGGTGCGTTCGGTCTGCTGATTTCCGGGTGTATTGAGCTGGGCCAGCTCCTGTTTCTTCATGATCGTTTTGCAAGTCCGTCAGATGTCGTGACGAACACGTCAGGTGCTGTCATCGGGGCCCTGCTGGCTTCCCTAGCGACCAAAAAGGAGGGCCCACTACCTTTCGGCAGCAGGCCTCCCAAGAGTGCTAAGAGCTAGTTATCCCACGAAGCTCTTCATCCAGGTCTTCAGGTCCTCGCCGAACTCCACCCGCTCGGACGCGAGAGTGATCACGGCCTTGAGGTAGCTCAGTTTGTCACCGGTGTCGTAACGTCGGCCCTTGAAGACCACGCCGTACACACCGGAGCCTTCGCCCTGGCCAGCGGCAAGGGTCTGAAGGGCATCCGTAAGCTGGATCTCGTTGCCGCGGCCAGGCTCCGTGTTCTCCAGCACGCTGAAGACGTTGTGGTGCAGCACGTAGCGGCCGATGACGGCCAGGTTGGACGGTGCGTCAGCGGCAGCGGGCTTCTCTACCAAGCTGTTGACGCGGACGTAGTCCTCGCCCTCCACGGCGGTGACGTCGGCGCAGCCGTAGGCGCTGATCTGTGACGGATCAACCTCGATCAGCGCGATCACGGAACCGCCGGTCTTCTGTTGCACCTCCATCATGGTGCTAAGCAGGTCCTCCGCCTCGTCAATGAGGTCGTCACCCAGGAGAACGGCGAAGGGCTCGTCCCCCACGTGCTGCTGCGCGCAGAGCACCGCGTGGCCCAGGCCCTTGGCCTCGCCCTGGCGGACGTAATGAATGGGGCCTAGGTTGGAGGCGTATTCCACCAGGCCCAGCTTGTCCTTGTCCCCCTTGGCTTCAAGAGCGGCTTCCAGGCCAGGCTCTCGGTCGAAGTGGTCCTCCAGCGCGCGCTTGTTGCGGCCAGTGATCATCAGCAGATCCGAGAGGCCAGCGTCGATCGCTTCCTCCACCACGTACTGGATGGCCGGGCGGTCAACGACCGGCAGCATTTCCTTTGGCATTGCCTTGGTGGCGGGCAGGAAGCGAGTTCCCAATCCGGCAGCAGGAATGACGGCTTTGGTGATAGCTTTCCCCGTAGTCATAGCTGAACCTTAACAAACTTGGTGGGCTAAACGGCAATTAGATGCGGATCCCGACAGGCCCAAGCGCTGCTCGATCAGCGTTTGCGGAGGTCGCGGACAAGGTTAGGAACGGCACGTAGAAACCGGGCCCATCGGGCACGATGTTGCCTGAGCCTTCCTAGAAGCGACATGTCTGCATAGATGTTTCCACTGAGGAAGACCTCAGGCGGTGGAAAGAGTGCTCCCCACACCATTCTTGGTTTCTCTCTCAACTCGGCCTGCAAGATAGCGGCGAGCCGAGCGCTGCCAGGCTCCTGGGCTGCCACGCGGTTGCGCCACTCTGTGGAAGCTTCCGGCCATACGCGGGGGGTGGTCTTGGGAAGAAGCCCTTCCAGGAAGGGCTGAATCGCTGCCAGCGAGTCTGTGGCCACAGCGAGCTCCAGAAGCGCCTCCGACAAAGCCTCTCTGCGCGTCAGGTCAGCGAGGTACTCAAGCTCGTGTTGGCAAGCGGGCAGAGCGGGAGAGCGCAGGGCGTGCAGGGCTAAAAGCAAGACGCCAAGGGCCTTGGAAGGGATCTTCAGCCGCTGGCCGGAAAGTGACGTGGTCTCAATGTTCGCCCACAGGCTCTCGAAGCATTCGCGCGCGGGTTTTTCCATGCCGGGAAATCGAAAATGGATATCGATACAACAAGGCCACTCCGGATGGTGGACCGTAACGGCGTGCTTGGGGAACGTCCTACTGTCGGGGTCCACCGGCCATTCACGCCAACCCCGTTCACGGAGTCCGTGCAGCAATTCCTCGAGCTTGGGGGGATCCACAAAGACGTCAACGTCTGTTGATAGCTTGGCTTCGCGGAGCCCCTGAAGGACGCTGGCGGGCCCCTTGATGAAAAAGGCCCTGATGCCGAGGCTATCTGCCAGACGCGCCACGAGGGCATGGGCTAGGAGCACACCCTCCGGAATCTCGAGCTGCGTTTTACGGGAAACGTGCGTCACAGCACTCTAGACCCTGGCTCTGCGGGCACCCGCCGTTGCTTCCAGGGCTCCCGGGACGTTCTCTATATCCCGGCCGTGAACGGAAGCCGTCTCCACGGGCTGGGTGGACGCAGCTGTGTACGTTCCGTAGTAGGAATAGGCATCCCTTCCCTTGCTAGGAACATAGTTGAGAACGGCGCCCAGAACCCGCCCCTTGACCTTCTCGAGGTTTCCCAGGGACTGGTCCAGCTGCTCCTGGGTGGTCCTGCCGGCCCGGATGACGAGAATTGCACCATCGGCCACCCGGGAGAGGACAGCAGCATCCGTCACGGGAAGAAGCGGTGGCGCGTCGATGAGGACCACGGCGTCCTTCGCCAAAGACGCCAGCATGTTCTTCATGGCCCGGGACCCGAGCAGCTCGCTTGGGTTGGGCGGGATACGCCCCGACCCCAAAACTGAAAGGTTCGGCAAGGCACCCCAAGGCTGAAGGACATCAGCCAAATCCGCCATGCCGGTGAGCACATCTGTGACCCCGACGCCCGGAACAATATTGAAAACGTCCACCAGCGTAGGCCGACGGAGGTCACCGTCGACCACCACCACGTTTTCACCTGCTGCCGCCATTGTGACCGCAAGGTTGGCCGTTACGGTCGACTTGCCCTCTGCCTGCAGCGAGCTGGTGATCACGATGACCCGGGGCGGCTGGTCCACGTCCAGGAAGCTGAGGTTGGTGCGCAGCTCGCGGAGAGCCTCGGCCATGGCGCTGGCATCATGCACGTGTTCGGCGGTGCCAGCATCCACAATCATGCTCTTCTCATCAAGGCGGTGATCCAGCGGGAGGGTGCCGATCACAGGCACGCCGAACAGCCGTTCAATGTCTGCAGCCCGGCGGATGTGACGGTCCAGGTGGCGGCGGATGACGGCGTAGACCACGCCGAGGGCCAAGCCGACGAGAGCGCCCAAGGCGAGGTTGAGCTTTACGTTGGGCGAGGTGGGGCTGCCGGGAAGGACAGCCTTGCCCAACGGGAGAACACGGACCGCCTTCGTTGCGTTCCCCGACGGACCGGCGCCGGGCATTGCCGGACCGGACGCCGTTTCGTTAGAGGGCGCCGTCTCGATGGCTTCCACCTGGGCAGCAAGGCCATTGACCCAGGCGTCGGCTACGCGCTGGGCGGTTGCAGGATCAGTCGACTGCGCGGTGACAGTAATCTGCGCCGTCTCGAGCGGAACCTTGATGCTGATGCTCCCAAGCAGGGCGTCGCCACTCGTTTTCAGGTGCAGGGCCTGAATGACTCGGTCCGCAACCAGCCGCGATTTGGCCACAGACTCGTAGTCCTTGACCTTCGCCTTGGCCAAGCTGTCACCTGCCAAGGCCAGGCTCACATTGTCTGAACCCGGCGTGATCACGATGCCGCTGGAATCGGAGGAGTAGACCTTTGGCTGGAGCACCGTCCAGCCGGCGGCGGCCAAGGTGGCCAGCAGAGTGAAGGCGACGATTGCCTTCCAGTACGTCCCGAGGACGTTCAGGTAGTCTGCCAGGTCCAGGCCCGGAGGTGTGTCAGCCGGGGCTGCTGTTGTGCTCATGATGGTTCCTTATACTCAAGTTCTTGTGTGCCCGCACGCGGGTAAGTTCAGTTGCTGACACGTTCCAAAATCGACTTGGCGACGAGCTGCTCTACAGCCCCGGCGACGGCTTTCCGGTAACCTTCGGGTTTGCCAAGCACGCTGCCAACGTGTTTCGTTATCTCGTCCACGCTGACCGGATTAGCGCAGGCTTCCCAGATCGCTGGGCCGATGCCGCTCAGGCGCACTATCTGGTTGTCCAACATGACCAGCAGGTCCCCTGCGATTGAAACCGCATCCCGTGGAGCGGTGCGCTGAATGCAGCCGGCCGGGATCTCTGGCTGTTGGGCGCTTATCGCTGCTGCAGGCGCCCACTCTGTTTGGATAGCAGGCAGCAGACGGAACAGAGGTTCCAGCGCGGCCGGCAGGTCAGCGGACTCGGAATAGATCACCTGCCACACTCCCCCGACGCTCTCGATGAGGCGGCAGAGTGACTGCAGCGGATCCACAACTTCTGCCTGCGAGGAAGACTCCGGGACCAGCGCCAACACGGCATCTGCCAGCGGCACCCTCTCCAGCACCGGAGCCGTATGCCGAGCCCCCTCGGTTCGGTTCAGGAGCACGATCGACTGGATGTAGGGCAAGGCGGGAGCCGGCTGCAACCCAAACTCGTCCGGGGACGCCTGCCGCTTTGGGGTGCCGCCTTCCTGCTTGACAGAGAGTGGCTTGGGATAAGGAACCACGGATCCGTCCCATGCGATGGCCACCGTTTCATCCGTGACATAGCCATAAGTCCTGGCGAGCACGGAGGCGGCCGTGGTCTTTCCCGTTCCTGACTTAGCCACCAGCGCCATTACTGCCCCGGAAGCTGGATCCGCCACCCCACATGCGTGGAGCATGGTCAGCTCACCCGCGTTGGCCATGATGGCGGCAACGGTAAGCCGGGACGTAAGGTTTTCTGCCAACTCCTCGAAGGAGGCCGCTGCGAGATGGAAGGTCGCCCTCGGGTGCTTGGTGGACGTGCTGGTGACTGAGGCGGTGAATGGGCTACTCGGCGCTGGCTCTGGTGGCACTGCCGGTAGCTGAGGCTCCTCGGTGCTAATGCACCAAGCCCACGCGGAACTCATGCTAACACGCTGCTGCCAGTTGACCCCGTGGCCCCATCGGACCACAAACTGCTGCCCCAGCACATTCAAGGACAGCAAATCGCTACCTTTTGCCAATTCCTCGAGCAGGCGCTGCTCCCAGGCCAGCCCTGCGCTTCGAGTGATTCCCACTGCCGTCATGCCCTCAGTTGGAAACGCCGCGGGCGGCTTCGATCAGGCGCTGGGCTTCGAGGCTTGCCAAAAAGCCTTCCAACTGTGCCTGCATCTGTCCTGACTGGTCCTCGAAGGTGGACTCCAGCTCAGCGAAAATGTCCTTCTCGCTCCGCTGGCCATCTATCAGGCCCCAGATGACCGCAGCTGTTCCCTCCAGGACCACCGGCTGGGTTGCGTCAAGGTGCAGCAGGGCAACACGGGAACGGGGTTTAGTGCAGACTTCTGCGACCAGGCCGCCTCGCTTCCAGACCATCGTCAGTAGTTGACCGTCAGGGCACCGGTGAGGATTCGGCTGGTGCCGTCCGGAAGCGTGAGCGTGACGGTCATGGTGTAGTTGAAGGTGACCTTGGTCGGCTGCGAACCCGAGAGGCGCTCATATTGGAAGGACATAGGAAAGTTCAGGGTTTGCCCTGCGGTGATGCCGCCGCCGTAGCTGAAGGTGGCGTTGTACTCATGAGTGCTTGAGTAGGAGGGTACCGACAACGTCACGGGGCTAGACCCGGCTTGGATGGACTGAACGCCCGCACCCGCAGCCACTGTGCCTGTTGGCATGATATTCACGGTACCGCTGACGGCGCCTGTGAAGGTGGTGCCGCTGTTGGTGATCTGGAACCCGGTTGGTCCGGTGCCGGTGTTGTTGGTGCCTGAGCCGGTCCCCGTGGAGCTGACGAATGTGATGCTCGAACCGGGGCCGGTTAGGGCGGCCGTCGCCGTGATGCCGGACGCGGCCGCGGCTGGAGCGGCGATGGCCGTGGCAATCACCGGCAGTGACCAGGCGACGCCCGCAACTACCCGCCGACGACTGAAGCCGTTCTCTTCCTTACCGACTTCCTCGTTCAAAACCTCAGACAACTGTGCCCCCAGAGTAGGTTCCGGATGTGGCTGCCTATTTGAGACCGGCAGCGCACATCGACCGGTTTGTCCGGCCTCGCCTACTCTTGCGAACGTCAATTAAGATTTCTGCAGCCGCCTTGCAAGGTTCAATCAAGAATTCTGCAAGGCTTGCCAAAGGGTAATTACACGAGGGTGATTCCCGTGAACTTCGGCTCGCGCTTCTCCTGGAACGCGCGGAAACCCTCTGCGTAGTCCTCGTTCTTGCAGAGCCGCGCCTGTTCCTCGTTCTCCTCCTGCATGGCCTGCCACAGGCCCAGCCGCTGGTCGCGGATGTGCGCCACCAGCTCCTTGGAGGCAACAAAGGCGCCCGTGGCGCCGGCAGCCACCCGCGAGACGATCTCCCGCGTCGACTCCAGCAAGGAATCAGCGGGCATGGCGCGGCTGAACATCCCCTGCGCCACCGCCTCCGCACCGGAGATCAGGTCCGCGGTGTAGATCAGGTCCAGCGTCCGGTGCATGCCCAGCCGCTCCGTGAAGTACCAGTGCCCGCCCGAATCCAGCGTGGCCCCCAGCTTGGCGAACGGCGAGCCGAACTTCCCGTTCTCCGCCACGTACACCACGTCCGTGGCCAGCAGCAGGCCCAGCCCCACCCCCAGGCAGGCTCCCTGGGCCGCAGCGAACGTGGGCGCCGGGAAGGCGGCCATCTTCTTCAGCAGTGGTTCCACCAGGCCGCCCAGGTACGTGGCGGCGTCATCGTTCTCCGGGGTGACCCCTGCGATGTCCCGGCCCGCGCAGAAGGCCCGACCCTCTCCCCTCAGCAGCAGCGCCCGCACCTCACCGCGTGAGGCGGCGGCAGCAGCGTCGTCGTACGCCTGTGCTAAATCCCGCAGCGCCTGCTCGTCCAGCGAGTTCAGCTTGTGCGGGGCGTCCAGCACTACCTCGGCGATGCCGTTGCTGATGGAAAGGGAAATCATTCAGGCTCCTTCATTGGGGCGGAAACAAACTTAGACGTCGAAGTCGACCGTGACTTCCTTGCTGGTGGGGTGGCTCTGGCAGGTCAGGACGTAGCCCTTGTCCAGCTCATCCTGCTCCAGCGCGTAGTTCTCGTCCATGGTCACGCTGCCGGTGACCACCTTGGCCCGGCAGGTGCCGCACACTCCCCCGGCGCACGCGAACGGCACATCCGGGCGCACCCGCAGCGCCGCGTTCAGGATCGACTCGCGGGCGTGCGTGGGGCTGGCCACCTCGCCCTGCAGGCCGTCCAGCTTGAACGTGATCTTGTACGTCTCCTTGGACTCGTCCACCACCACCGGACGGCCGGCGTGGCCCTCCGGGCGGTCCGGCTTGCCGGACGTGAACAGCTCGAACCGGACGTTCTCCGGCTTCACCCCGCGCTCGGCCAGGGTGTCCCGGCACAGCTGGACCAGCTCGAACGGCCCGCACAGGAACCACTCGTCCACATCATCCGCGTGCAGGGCGGTCCCCAGCAGCTGCTGCAGCTTCTCCGAATCGATCCGGCCGGAGAGCAGCGGCGCGATCCGCTGCTCGCGGCTCAGCACGTGGTGGATGGCCAGCCGCTGCGGGTACTTGTCCTTCAGGTCTGCCAGCTCCTCCAGGAACATCACGTCCATGGCGGCCTTGTTGGCGTAGATCAGGTCGAACCGGGTCTCCGGGTTGGCGGCCAGCAGCGTCCGGGCGATGGCGATCACCGGGGTGATGCCGGACCCGGCCGCGATGGCCACGAAGTTCCCTGCCTCCCCCGCGAGGTCCTCCGGGTGGTTCATGGAGTTCATGACGTTCTGGTCCACGGCCTGCCCGTCCCGGCCGTGCTTGGACACGAACGCGCCCATGGGGCTCATCACGTCCAGGGTGTCGCCCGCCTTCAGCTCGGCGTTGGCCCACGTGGAGAACAGGCCGCCCAGGTCCTTCTTGATGGCCACGCGGATCTCGCTGGTGCCGTCCGCGAAGCTGCGCGGCTCGGCGCAGATGGAGTAGCTGCGGCGGATTTCCTTCGGCTCGCCGTTCTCGTCCGGCAGCGTGGTGCGCAGGGCCACGTACTGGCCGGGCAGGTAGTCGAACTTGCCGGCGAGTTCGGCCGGCACATGGAAGCTGACTTCGATGGCATCGTCGGTGAGCCGGCGCACCTCCTTCACCGCAAGGGAATGGAAGGACGGACGACGGCGGCCGGTCACCTCAGCCTCTTCGGCGGCGGTCTGGCGGACAACAGGCATGGGGGCTTCCTTACAGGACTTTGAAGTAGTCGAACGGTTCCTTGCAGTCCTGGCACACATACAGCGCCTTGCAGGACGTGGAACCGAAGCGGGTGAGTTCCTTGGTGTTGAGGCTGTTGCACTGCGGGCACTTCACGGCCAGGCTCAGCCGGATGGGGCCGGAGTGGCCGCCTGCCCGGGAGTTGCCGCTGGGCGGGGCGATCCCGTATTCCTGCAGCTTCTGCTTTCCGGCCTCGGTCATCCAGTCCGTGGTCCACGCCGGGGCCAGGACCAGGTCCACGTGCACGTCCCCGTAGCCTTCCTTCTTGAAGGCGGTGTAGAGGTCGTCACGGATGGCGTCCATGGCCGGGCAGCCCGAGTACGTGGGGGTGATGGTGACGGTGACCTCGCCGCCGGCCACGTCCACCTTCCGCAGGATGCCCAGGTCCGCGATGCTGAGCACCGGGATCTCCGGGTCCACCACGGTGGCCGCGATGTCCCAGGCCTTCTGCTCCGGGGTGCGGGTCCGGGATTCGAAATCCGAGATGTACACGGCAGTCACCAGCTGGCCCCGGGATGCTCGCGGGCCAGCACCTGCATCTCGGCGAGGATGTAGCCCAGGTGCTCCGAGTGCTTGCCGTACCGGCCGCCGCCCGGGGCTGCGGGCACGTCCGGAACCTCCAGCTCCGCTTCGGCCAGGACGTCCGCCACCAGGCGGTCAAAGTCTTCCCGCAGGCTGGAAGGCGCGACGGCGGCACCCGCCTCGGCGAGGCGCTGCGTCAGGTCATCGTCCTGGAACAGTTCATTGACGTACGGCCACGTGGTCCGCAGGCCGTGGATCATCCGCTGGCGGGATTCGTCGGTGCCGCCGGCGAGGCGCAGGACCCACTGAGTGCTGTGGTCGCGGTGGTAGTCCACTTCCTTCACGGCCTTGGCGGCGATGGCGGCCAGGGTGGCGTCCGTGGACTCGGTGAGGCGGCGGTAGAGCTCGTACTGGTAGTAGCTCACCACGAACTGGCGGGCGATGGTGGCCGCGAAGTCCCCGTTGGGCTGCTCGAACAGCTGGACACTGCGGAACTCATGCTCGCGGCGGAAGTAGGCCAGGTCATCCTCGGACTTGGGAGTGCCGTCCTCGGTGGGCATGCCGGCGCCGGCGTAGGTGAGGAAGCTGCGGGCGTGGCCCAGCTGGTCCAGGGCGATGTTGCCCAGGGCGATGTCCTCCTCCAGCTCGGGTGCACGGGAGATCCAGTGGCCCAGGCGCTGCGCGAGGATCAGGGCGTCATCGCCCAGGCGGAGGGCGTATTCGGCGACGTCTTCGCTTGGCTTGGCGAGGCCGGTCTTGACCTCGAGCGCGATGTCCTCCGGGCGGAGGGCGTTGCCGGGGGTGATCCGGGTGGCGGAGGCGTTGCTGTCTCCGCCGGCCACGCCGGTGGAGATGTCGCCGTGGCCCGTGGTGGGCGCGTCGGGGGTACTCACAGGTGCTTCACCCCTTCGCTCTTGGTGTAGTACGTGGCGTGCCGGTAGTCCTTGCCCTGGGGCGACTCGAAGAAGGAGCCCTTGGAGTCGGGGTCGCTGGCGGCGATGGCGTCGGCGGGAACCACCCAGATGGAGACGCCCTCGTTTCGTCGGGTGTAGAGGTCCCGTGCATTGCGGAGGGCCATGGCGGCGTCCGGGGCGTGCAGGGAACCGGCGTGAACGTGGCTCAGGCCGCGGCTGGACCGGACGAAGACCTCCCAGAGGCCCCACGTGGAGCGGTCGTGGTGGTCCGGTGCGGGGCTGGCCTTGGGGGCTTCGCGGTTGATCTCGACTGCACCGCTTGCGGGGGTTTCCGGGTTGCCGTGGGGGCTCATGCTGCGTATTCCTTCGTCTTCTTTGACTGTTTTGCTGCGTAGGCGGCTGCTGCCTCGCGGACCCAGGCGCCGTCGTCGTGCGCTGCCCGCCGGCGCTCAAGGCGCTGGGCGTTGCAGGGGCCGCGGCCGGCCAGGACTTCGTGGAACTCGTCCCAGTCCAGGGGCCCGTGCTCCCACTTCCTGGTGTCCTCGTTGAAGCGGATCTGGTCATCGGGGAGGGTGAGGCCCAGGACCTTGACCTGCTCCACCATCATGCCCACGAACCGGCTGCGGAGCTCGTCATTGCTGAACCGCTTGATGTTCCAGGCCATGGACTGCTTGGAGTTGGGGGAATCGTCATCCGGCGGCCCGAACATCATCAGGGCCGGGGCGTACCAGCGGTTCACGGCGTCCTGGGCCATCTGCTTCTGCGCGGGGGTGCCGTTGGAGAGTTCAAGGAGGATCTCGAAGCCCTGCCGCTGGTGGAAGGACTCTTCCTTGCAGACGCGCACCATGGCCCGGCCGTAGGGGCCATATGAGGCGCGGCACAGCGGGACCTGGTTGCAGATGGCTGCGCCGTCCACCAGCCAGCCGATGGCGCCCATGTCAGCCCAGGTGCGGGCCGGGTAGTTGAAAATGCTGGAGTAGCGGGCCTTGCCGGCGATGAGGTCGTCCATCATCTTGTCCCGGGACTGGCCCAGGGTTTCCGCTGCTGAGTAGAGGTAGAGACCGTGGCCGGCCTCGTCCTGGACCTTGGCCATGAGGATGGCCTTGCGCTTCAGGCTGGGGGCGCGGGAGATCCAGTTGGCCTCGGGCTGCATGCCGATGATCTCGGAGTGCGCGTGCTGGGAGACCTGGCGCAGGAGCGTCTTGCGGTACGCCGCCGGCATCCAGTCGCGGGGCTCGATGCGCGAGTCCTCGGCGATGATCCGGTCGAAGTGGGCCTGGCCTGCGGCGTCCTCTTCCGGGGTTAGCTCAGCCGGCACTGACTGCAAGTTCTGCGCTGCCATGGTTGCTCCTATGCAAAAACCTGTCGGGCGTCTCGGAATTATTTACCGACCGTTCGTTCAGGATATGCGGGAGCGTGCGGAGGCGTCAAGCGTGGCGCCTCCATTTTCGACGCCCCAGCACTTCCCGCCTCCTTTCCGCCAACGCCCCATCACGTTTGGAAGCCTTCCCTCCAACGCCCCATCACCTCTGGCGCGATGTACCTGGCATGTCCATCCCGCTTCCGCGGTGCGCGACCTTCAAGTCCTTGTTGGCGTCCTGACGTGCCGTTAGGGTCGTGATGGTCCGCTTGTTTTTGCAGTTACTGCCTCCGCCACCCCGACCCGGCATTGAATGGAGCACCGCGATGACCAAGACCCAAGGCACCGGCACAGTCTTTACGGTGGAGTCGTCCGACGGCACCTCCCTCAGCGTCGAGCGGATGGGCACCGGGCCCAGCCTGGTCTTGGTGGACGGGGCCTTCTGCGGGCGCACGTTCGGCCCCTCGCGTGCGCTGGCAAATGAACTGAAGGATTCCTTCACCGTCTACTTTTACGACCGGCGGGGACGTGGGGACAGCGGCGAGACCGTGCCGTACGCCACCGAGCGGGAGATCGAGGACCTCCAGGCCGTGCTGAAAGAGGCCGGCGGCAACCCCTACGTGTACGGGATTTCATCCGGCGCCGCACTGGCCCTGGAAGCGGCTGCAGCGGGAACGCCGATGCAGCGGCTGGCCACGTACGAAGCGCCGTACACGGGCGTACGCGGTCCGGACGGGACGCCCGGGGGCCACCGCGAGCACCTGGAGGCCCTGCTCAGGGACGGCAAACGCGGCAGTGCGGTGTCCTACTTCCTGGTCAAAATGGTAGGCGCCCCAGCCTTCCTCCCCTACCTCCTGCGCCTCATGCCGGGAGTGTGGAAGAAGCAGACGGCGGCCGCGAACACCCTGCCCTATGAGACACGGGTGACGAACGACTTCACGGCGCCTGTGGAACGGCTCCGCACGATTACCGTGCCAACACTGGTCATGGTGGGCGGAAAAGCCGCCGGCCCCATGGCCCAGGGGCAAAAGACCATCGCCGGCGTCATCCCCGGCAGCGAACACCGCGTCCTCGAAGGCCAAACGCACCAGGTCTCCGCCACTGCCATCGCCACCCAGCTCAGGGGTTTCTTCAACGGCGGCAGGTAGCCCGCAGGGGTTGTGCTTTCTGTAGTGCGCCGGTATTTGCTCCCTTTCCGCCCAACGCCCCACCACTTCCTGCACCCTTTCCACCAGCGCCCCATCACTTTCCGGCCTGGTCCCCCACCCCTGCGGGCCGGCGTTGTGCGCTGCTGCGGGTTAGGGACGCGGACCTTCCCTGGCGACACCGGTGTGCGCTGCCGACGCGCAAATCCGCTGGCAACGCGGGCGCGCGTTTTCGCACCCTACATTTGGTCCGCTCAGGGGAATGAACGCAGCGGAGGTGAGGATGCGCGTCGTCAGCAAGCCTGGCCGCCACCGTGGGAATGGCGGGAGCGCCGGCTGCATCCCAGTCGCGACACGGTGAAGAGCCGCTCATGCGGGTCATGGGCAGAGGCAATGCTGCCCGCCGGGGTTGCTACCGCCGCGGGAGGCTATGGGGCTAGCCTGAACCATGGCCACCGACTGGCCCAATCCCGGTCTGCAGCTGCAGGCGGGGCTGCAACCCGAGCTGCGCGCGCTGCCCGGCCTGCTGAGGGCTCTGGGCATGCTGGCCATGACGCACGCGGAAGTACAGCTTGCCACCGAACGAGCCCTTGCCGACAACCCTGTCCTGGAGCGTGCCGAGGGCCACCCGTGCCCCGGGTGCGGCCGGCATGTGGCGTCCGGAACCTGCTTCCGCTGCCGGGGCCGGCAGGGGGTGTCGCGATTCCAGGACGGCCCCGAACCGGCCGTCAATCCGTTCGCCTCGCTGGAAGCAGACGCAGGCGTTGAAGTCCGGCCGGATTGCCGGGAGGCACTGGAACTCGTGCTGGCGCACCTGACCTCCCGCGGACTCCTGGACTGCACACCTGAGCAGATCGCCCGGCAGCACGGCCTGGGCACCGACCAGGTGCACGAGGCCCTTCGCGCCATCCGGGCCGTGGGCCCACCGGGCATCGCCTCCACCAGCGTCGTGGAATTGCTCGCCATCCAGGCACAGGCGCTGGTGGACGCCGGCCATGCCCCGGACTGGCTCCCCCATCTGGTCCGCGGGCACCTGGCGGACCTCGCCGCGGGAAGCACCGCCGTCGTCGTCCGGGCCATGGGACTTCCCGAGGAGCAGGTCCTTGCCGGGCTTGCCATGGTCAGGGAGCGGCTGCGGCCGTTTGTGGCAGTGGACACCAGTGCCGCGGCAGCCGGTGTTCCAACGGCGGACGTGTTCCTGTACCGCCTGCCGGACGGGTCCCTGGAGGTGGAGGTTCCCGCGAGCGCCTGGTTCGGCCTCCAGGTGGTGGACCTCTCCGCCGGCCTCCCCGCGGCATCCGGGGCAAAGCAATGGCTGACGGACCACGAACTCGCTGCCAGGCGGCTCCTGTACCAAATAGACCGTCGCGCCGGCGCCCTCCTCCGCATCACTGAGTGCGCCGTCGGGCACCAGAAGGACTTCCTAAACAACGGCGCGGGACACCACCAACCCTTGACGCGGACCGCCGTCGCCCAGGAAATCGGGCTGCACCCCTCCACGGTGAGCAGGGCCGTGAGCGGCAAGCGGCTCCGGCTGCCCTCCGGAACCGTCACCGACCTGGCGTGCCTCTTCGGCAAGGGCCTGGCCGCCCGCGCCGCATTGCAGGAGTCCATCGCGGCGGGCGGCGCTGCCTCTGACGAACAGCTCCGCGCCGAACTGGCCCGCAGCGGATTCGTCATCGCGCGCCGGACCGTGAACAAGTACCGGCGCTCGCTCCAGCTGGACGCGTAGGCAGGCACCCGCAGGCACTCACGGGCACCGGCGCCCGGCGAACCCTTGTTCGCACCGGCGAAATCCGGTTCGGGCCCGTGCTGCCGGCCGCCGCCTTCGTCCCCGCTTCCGCCCCGCCCATGTCCCGGGCAGGCTCCAGGATACGTCCCGCCCGGGTTGGCACGAATTGTGCAGTAAGAGGGTATGCGGTGTTCCGCGGTGGTGCCTTCCAGGGCACCTGCAACTCCGGAAAGGAAATACTCATGCACGACATCGATAGGGCACTGTTCGAAGGCCAGGACGAGGGCACCTGGGGCGAGGTGATGGATGAGGGCCCCGGCTACTCCTACGAGGACGAACAGTCACCCTTCCAGGGCGAAGACGCCAGCGAAGCCGGGGGGCTCTGGGGCGAGGCCGACAGCCAGGAAACCGACGAGCTTGCCCTGGCCGCCGAACTGCTCGAAGTCACCGACGAGGACGAGCTTGACCAGTTCCTGGGCGACCTGGCGCGGAAGGCAGTCTCAGCAGCCAAGGACTTCGCCGGGAGCGCGGCAGGGCAGGCAGTGGGCAAGGTCCTCAAGTCCGCTGCCCGGAAGGCCCTCCCGCAACTGGGCCAGGCCGTAGGCAACTACTTCGTTCCCGGCGCGGGCGGCCAGGCCGGACGCCAGGTGGGCAAGTGGCTCGGCAGCAAGTTCGAATCCGGGCTCCAGCTGGAAGGCCTGTCGCCGGAGGACCGCGACCTGGAAACCGCCCGCGCCTTTGTCCGGTTCGCCACCTCCACGGCCCAGCGCGCCGCGGCCACGCCCAGGAGCGTCCCCGCCGCCCAGGCAGCACAGCAGGCAGCCACCGCCGCGGCCCGGCAGCACCTTCCCGGCCTGCTCGGCCGCCCAGGCCAGAACGGCCCCGGCCAGCCCGGCCGGCCCGCTGCCAGCGGCCGCTGGATCCGGCGCGGCCGCAACATCGTGATCCTCAACGCACGCTAACCCACCCGGCACCACCCAAACCCGAAGGACATTGCCATGAGCACCAACTACTACGAGACCGAGTCCGCCGCGCCGTGGGCGCAGGAAGACGAAGACGAAGGGAACTTCAGCGGCTACGAGGGCGGATCCGACCGAGAGGAGAACCTCGAGACCGAGCTGGCCATGGAACTCCTCAGCCTCAACTCCGAGGAGGAACTGGACCAGTTCCTGGGCAGCCTGGCCCGCAGCGTGGTGAAGAATGCCTCCCGGTTCATCAAGTCGCCCATCGGCAAGGCCCTGGGCGGCGCCCTCAAATCCGTTGCCAAGACGGCGCTGCCCGTCGTGGGAGGTGCCATCGGCTCCTTCGTGGCTCCCGGCGTCGGGACCGCCATTGGCAGCAAGCTTGGCTCCATGGCCGGCGGGCTGCTCGAGGCCGAGGAAGCCGAAAACATGGACGAATCGGAGGCTGAGGAAGAGGCCGCCCGCCGCTACGTCCGGTTCGCCCGGGCCGCCTACCGCAACGCCGCACGGACCCCCGTCTCCGTCCCGCCCAACGCTGCCGCCCGCGCAGCAGCCACCGCCGCCGCCCGCCGGTACGCCCCGTCCCTGCTCCGCGCCCGCCAGGCAGCCCGGCGCGGAACCCGCAACTACCGCGGCGGCGGCACCCGGATCTACAACACCCAGTACTCGGGTGCCGTGTGGGGCGCCCCGGACGAAGGCTGGGACAGCCAGCAGAACGGCGACGGCAACGGCAATTCCGGGAGCGGCGCGGACGAAGGCCGCTGGATCCGCCGCGACGGCCGCGTCATCCTCCTGGGGATATAACCTGCCGGCGGCTGACGGCAGGCGATCGGGATGGAAACGAACACCATCAGCACCGCGCTCATCGAGAGCGAGGCGGACGGCCTGGTGTCCCGGCTGGACCAGATCAAGCCCTTCGTCATGCAGGAAACCATGGTCCTGGCCGCCGCACTGCCCCGGGACGCCCAGCTGCTGATCGAACGCTTCCTCCATGCCGGACGCCACGAGCTGCGGGTCCAGGTTGCCGAGTTCCTGGACTGGCTGCACGGGGACGGCAGGACGGCCAGTCCCGCCGAACAGCAGCGCCGGTTCGTCCTGATCCGCCTCCAGTTCAACGTGGTGCTGGCCCAGTTCGACCTGTTCACCGAGGTGGTCACCCAGCGCAGCGAGCACTCCACAGGGGTCTGGCTTTCCGGGCTGGACATCCTGGCCCAGGACGCCTTGCGGCTGGAAGGCAACCACGACGACGGCGACGCCCGGCTGGTGGTCTACCTCGCCAGGGGTGCGGGTGCTGCCATCCGGCGGGCCAAGACCCGCCTGCCCGGCGGCAAACCGAACCCGGTGGGGATCATCAGGCTGCCCCGGGAGCGCATGGTGGGCAGCGGGATCGCTTCCTCCCTGGCCCACGAGGTGGGCCACCAGGGAGCGGCGCAGCTGGACCTGTTGACGTCCCTCCGCGCAGAACTCGACCGGCGTGCACAGCAGGACCCGGACGGCGGCTGGGACGTGTGGTCCCTGTGGATCAGCGAAATCGTGGCGGACATGTGGTCGGTCGCCACGGTCGGCATCACCTCCACCGTGGGCCTGCTCGCGGTGGTCAGCCTCCCCCGCTACTTCGTCTTCCGTCCCGGCGGCACCGATCCCCACCCGATGCCCTACCTCCGGGTGCTGATCTCCGCGGCGCTGGGCGACGCCCTCTACCCACACCCCCAGTGGCGCGGGCTGGCATCCGTGTGGCGGGCCATGTACCCGCCCGCAGGGCTGCCGGCGGAGCACCTCGCCTGGATCAGCAAGTGCGAGGCCCACATCGGCGACCTGGTCTCCCTGCTCATGAACCATCCCGTCCCGGCGGCAGGCGGCCGGAAACTGGGCACCATCTGGCCCACGCGGGAGCGGCGGCCCGAGCGGCTGCTCCGCCTGCACCAGGCCTGGGGCGACGACTTCGGCGTCATGGCCCGGCAACGGCCCGCACTGGTGTTTGCCGTCCTGGGCCAGGCCAAAGCCGCCGGCCGCATCACCGCCGAGGAGGAGAGCTCCCAGCTGTCCTCGCTGCTTACCGCATGGGCGGTCCGCAGCAGCCTGGACGACATGGGCGCCAACGCACCCTTGGCCGGCAGCCCGGCACACCACCTCACCACACCAGCACTAACAACAAGGAGATAGCCATGGATTTCAATCGACGGCCGGTTGCACCGGTGTATGCCGGACAGGATGTGGGAATCCGTTTCCAGCTGGAAAGCTCGGACCCCCTGGGCGACTACAACTTCCAGGTCCTGGACGAACAGGGCAGGAGCATCCCCATCGGCGGGAACAAGGGCGGCATTTTCACCAAGACCATGAGCCGGGGCAAGGCGCTCGAACTGAAGGTACGGCTCCCCGAGCCGCTGGAATACCGGGTGCGGTTCCGCCCCAACATGCGCGGCATCGTGGGGAACTGGACCATCATCGATCGCATCGACGTCCAGGCACCCGACTCCGAACCGGTCATCAAGGTGGCCTTGGAGCCCAACGCTGCCCCCAACAGCGGACACGCCCAGCTGTGGGACTTCATCTCCGGGGTCGCAGGAAACCTGACGTACACCAATTTCGCTGCCTTCGCGAAGACCAAGGCCAAGACGTTCGGCTCGCTCCCGCCCTTCGGCGGCCTCACCTACCAGAACCTGCACGCGCTGTCCGTGGAATTCATCTCAAAGGGCGCCCTGGGGAACAAGTTCGATCCGCTCCGCAAGAAGGGGTCCGGCTGGGGGCCCGCCAACCACAGCGCCCAGGCCATCCCCCTGTCCTACGTCAGCGACCAGGACAACGACCTCGCCAGGCCCTTCCCGGACGGCATCCCGAACGGCCAGTACCCTCTGAACCAGGTGCCGTTCGTCGAGCTGATCTACGTGTACTGGCTGGAGGAAGGCATGCTCTTCCAGTCCCTGAACAGGATCCTGGCCCGCTTCCAGAACCGGCGCTCACAGCCGGACGGGGACGCGCTCTCCCGGCTCGCCGTCAGTCCGCTGCTGCCGCTGCGCGGGCTCCTGTGGGGACTGGCCGAGGCCGAGAAGGACCGGCTCTCGCTGCGGCGCCGCGCCGCGGAATACGAGTACCAGTACGGCCTGCAGCTGATCGGCCGCGCGATTCCCCCGGCGGAACTGTTGGTGGAGCGGCGCACCCAGTTCCTGGACGCGTTCCACAGCCTGCTCAATGCCTGCCACCGCTACTACAAGGAATTCAGCGACAAGACCGTGGACGCGGACGCGTTCCCGCTCCTGAGCAACCTGCAGGAACTGCACCTGGTCCTGGCCGCCGGCGCGAACAACCAGTTCGCCGACGTCTCGCTGTCCGCCCGGATTGAAACCCTGGACGTCCAGTGGATGCTGGCCCAGCCGGAAATGCGCGAGTTCCTGGGCGGCCGCACCATGGTCCCCTACCAGGAAGAGTGGATGGGCCGGGTGGACACCATGAAGCTGATGCAGGAATGGTCCGACGCCAGCGTGACCCACTTCTATGACCTGGCCGTCCACGGGGAGCAGCTGCTGCTGTCCGTGCGGCACGGCCGGTGGAACGAGTCCGGCATGACCAGCGATGACGCCAAGAACTGGGCCCTCAAATGGAAGCCGTCCGTCCAGCGCTACATCCACGCCTACCGGGCCGTCACGGGGGCGGACCTCAGCGAGCGCGTGGACACCACCATGCCGTCCGCGCTGCTCCAGCGCCGGCTGGCCCGGAAGCTGGTCCGGTACTAGGGAATGTCCAGATCAGGAGAGGGCTAGGTCAGGAGATGGCCGGGTTACCGGACGGAACGGATTTCACTTCCGCACTGTTCCTGGGCCAGTACCACCCCAGCAACAGGCTGCTCCCGTGGGCGGAGTTCACCACCGGAGAGCCCGCCGCGCTGCGGGAGCTGCCGGCCGCCGCCGAGCTGGCATCCCTGGTTGCCGCGCAACAGCATGCCGACGGCGGACTGGTGGCCAGGTCAGCGCTGCACGGAATGATGGACGTACTGCAGTCACTCCCCCGCCCCGGGGATGTGCTCCTGGTGGATGAGGACGCGTACCCGCTGTCCCAGTGGGCGTGCCGGGCCTCGCTCTCCCGGGGCGTCCGGGTGGTGGCGTACCCGCACTTCCGGCCGCCCGCCGTCGTACCTTCCGTCAAGACCTTTCTGCTGACAGACGGCTGGTGCCAGGGGTGCGGGCGCCCCGCGCCCCTGGCACACCTGCAGGCCATCGCCGCGAAGACCGGGGGGCAGGTGATCGTTGACGATTCCCTGGCCTTCGGTGTCCTGGGCCGGACATCCGGGCCCGACGGCTTCGGGGACGGTACCGGCACGGCACGGTGGCTGGGCTTGTCCCACGACCGGCTGCTGTGGCTGGGTTCGCTGGCCAAGGCCTACGGCACGCCCGTCACGGTGATCACGGGTGACAGCACCACGGTCGGGGTGGTGGCCCGCAACGGCGGGAACCGGATGCACAGCAGCCCGCCGTCGGCGGCCGACCTCGCCGCCGGTATCGGGGCCCTCCGCAGCAGCGGCCTCCACCGGTTGCGGCGGCGGCTGTGGCGGCTGACCCTCTGGCTGCGGACAGCGTTCGCTGATCTGGGTCTGCCGCCGATGGGACTTCCCTTCCCCATTGTTGGAACCCGGGTGGGCTCGCTGCCGCTGGCACGCCGATGGCGGGCCGCGCTCGCTGCCCGGGGCGTGCAGGCGCTGGTGCAGCTGCCCCGCTGCCGGCCCGGCGCCGTGTTGTCCGCCGCGGTGCGCGCCGACCATAGCCAGGCCGACCTGGACCGGCTGGTGCGGGGACTGGCCGCGGTGACGCGGGACAGGCGGGCCGCCTGATGATCGTGGATTCGCACGTCCATGTCGGGACCGCCGGCGTCCCGCTGGGCCCGGCCGCCCCCGCCGCATCCTTTGCGCTGTGGCGGAAGCGGGCTGCCGCCGTCGGAATTTTCCGGGGTGTGCTGATGGCCGCGCCGGGCGGCACCTACGCGGCCGCCAACCGGGCCGTGGCGCAGCTTGCCCTGAGGGAGCCCGGCGGGTGGCTTTGGTATGTGTTCGTCAACCCCGTGGCCGACAGGGGCCGGGTGGACGCCATGGTGGCGGCTGCCCACGCGCGCGGCGCCTGCGGGATCAAGGTGCACTGGTCCGACGGGCCCGCAACGGACGAGGTGGCGCTTGCCGCGGAACGCCATCAGATGCCGGTGCTCTTTGACCCCGGCGGGGACGTGCAGCTGGTCTGCCACCTGGCCGGGCGGCATCCCGGGGTCGCTTGGATTGTTCCGCATTTGTCGTCCTTCAACGACGACTGGCGGGCCCAGGAACGGCTGACCGATGCGCTGGTCCGGGTACCCAACATCTTCACGGACAGCTCCGGGGTGCGGTACTTCGACCTGCTGGAGGAGGCCGTGGCCCGGGCCGGATCGCGGAAGGTGTTGTTCGGCAGCGACGGGCCGTACCTGCACCCCGCGCCCGAGCTCGCCAAAATATTCGCGCTGGACCTGCCGCCGGCTGACCGCGACCTCATCCTGGGTGGCAACGTCCTCAGGCTGACGGGACCGGCCCGGAGCGGGCGCTGTTGCACCGATGCAGGACATGACAGGAGGAAGAGGGCATGGCTGTAAATGTGCCGGCCGCAGGTCCGGAACCGATCAGGGCGCCGGGAATGGCCGAGATAAAACCGGACAACGGACCGGCGATCAGGGGCGGCCTCAACCAGCTGCGCGCCTACCTCCGGCAGAGCGAGGCCACCCGCCGGGCGAGGCCTGGCAGCAGGACGGCCCGGCCCGCATGGATGGCGGGCAACGAGCCCCGACGGGAAGCCGTGTGGCTGATTACCTACCGGCCCTGGCCGCCCGGGCCGGCGCCCAGCCAGGTGCGCATCTTCGCCCACGAAATCGCCGGGGACCGGCTGGTGGCCAAGACCACCAGGGATGACCGGCTTCCCGCCACGAAGGACCTGGTGAAGTCCCGCCGCGAACTGCCGCCGGTCCAGCTGGCAAAATTCATTCCGTTTCCGTCACCGGACAAGCAGCCGGACATGTTCGGGCTCGCCGTGGAGGACCTGGTCCGCCAGCAGTTCGGCAGGATCTATAAACGTGCCAACTACCGGGGCCGGCTTCCGGGGCGGAAGGGGCCGGACGTCCTCTGGCGCGAACTTGGGGACCTGTTCCGGGAACTCGCTGAGGAGACCGGTGACGGGTACTGGCACGAAGTGGCGGACGAGCTGGGCCACGGGGATTAGCTGGACTTAGGTCCCGCCGGTGTCCGTCCTGCGGGCCTGCCGCTGCTGGACGGCACGGTCCGTGAGCCCCAGCATGGTGGCGGCGGAATGGACGTTCCCGCCGCTCCGTTCCACCGCCACCGCCACGGCCGCCTCGGCCGCGCGCTCCTTGATCTCCCGCAGCCCAAGGCCCGCGTCCACTGCCCAGGCCACCGCCCTGGCGAGCGGATCGACCGCGCCGGCCGGGCCGCCGTCGTACGCGTTCTGGCCCTGGTCCGCTCCCGGGTGACCTGCCTGGGGCCTGTCCTCGCGGGGAAGGTCGCCCGGGGTGATGGCCCCCGGGCCGACGTGCCGCGCCGCGATGCGGAAGGCCAGCTGCCGGAGGTCGCGCAGGTTGCCGGGGTAGCTGCGGCGGAGCAGGACGTCCTGGACAGCCGGATCCACGTCCGGATCGCTCCGGGCGCCGGTGGCCTCCCGGCAAAACCGGGCGAAGAGGCACAGGATGTCCTCCAGCCGGTCCCGCAGCGGGGGCATGGTCACCACCGAGGCGGCAATGCGGTGGTAGAGGTCGGTGCGGAAACTGCCGGCGGTGACTTCACATGCCAGGTCGCGGTTGGTGGCGCAGATGAGCCGGAATTTGCTGTGCAGCCACCTGTCGCCGCCCACGCGTTTGTAGGTGCCTTCCTGGACCACGCGGAGCAGCTCGGGCTGGAGTTCCAAGGGGAGTTCGCCCACCTCGTCGAGGAACAGCGAGCCCTGGTCTGCACCGGAGCAGGCGCCGGTCCGCACGCTCACCGCGCCCGTGAAGGCGCCGCGTTCGTGGCCGAACAACTCGCTGCCCATCAGCGTGGGGACGATGGTGGTGCAGTCCACCACCACCAGGTTGCCGCGCTGGCTGCTGACCGCGTGCGCCACCCGGGCCGCCAACTCCTTGCCGGTCCCCGTCTCCCCCTGGATCAGGATGGGTGCGTTCCCGAACTTCGCAGCCACCACCAGGTCCCGGAGCGCGGACCGCAGCGCCGGGCTTTGCCCCGCGAGCTTGTCCCGGACCGGAACGGAGTCGATGACCGTTTCCACATCCTCGATCCGCTGCAGCCAAGCCGCCACCGGCTCCACCTGGCCGTGCCAGGCCATGCATTCCACCGCACCCGCCTCAAGCACCGGCCAGGGTTTCAGCCTTCCGTCCGGCGGCCCGAACACCAGCACCCTGCACCTGCCGTATTCCGCCATCCCCAGGGCCGAGACCAGGTCCTGGGACTGCGCCCCGGCAAAGATAATGCCGGCGGTGGCGGCAGTTTCGGGAGCATCCGCCAGCTGCAGGGGGACGTGTGCGGCACTGAGGGTTTCGATGGCCTCACTGGCCCAGGCCTGCCGGCCACTGAGGTCCATCACCCACGGCATAGAGCCCCTCGCAGTTCCTCTGCCGGCACTTCGCCTGCGCAACGAAGCTGACCATGCCCGGCGTTACAGCCCCGTTACTGCTGCTGCCACTGCCCCTGCGCCAGAGGATCTTGCGCCAATCTTTCAGGAAAAACCGCGGGTTGCTGATGGTTTTTCACGCATGATCAGGGTCAACGGATGAGGAGTCAGATAACACCATGACCGACCACAGCGTCCCTGACGGGCCCGGTGTCCCCGCCAGCGGCGGCACCCTGGTGATCCGCACGTGGACCGAGCCCGACGGCGAACACGGCTTCCGCGCGCGTGTCACCTACAGCGAGGGGTCCGGGCAGCATGGCAGCCTCTCCACGGTGGACCGGGAGGAAGTCCTCCACGCTGTGCGTCAGTGGCTGGCTGCCCAGGACGGGTGAATACCGCGCGGGTGGATACCCCATCTGCACGGCGTCGATGAGTCTGGTGAGCGCTTCCGATGGCAGGACGCCCAGGTCCCTGCGCAGGGCCGCCGTGTAGTTCCCGTAGGCGTGCAGAGCGGAAACAGGGTTCCCCATTTCCAGTTCCGCGGTGACCAGGGCCCGCACCGCGCTCTCGTAAAGGGGTTCGATTTCCAAAGCAGCGCCCGCCGCTTCCGCAGCGCCGCCGCAGTCCCCCGCCTGCAGCAGTGAACGTGCCAGGAGCGTCAGGGCGCGCAGCCGGTCCTGCTGCAGCCGGCTTTGCTCGAACAGTACCCAGTCCTCGTACCAGCCGGGCAGCAGCTCAGCGTCCCGCAGGTCCAGCAGGGCCTTCGTGGCGGCCCCGTTTCCTGCCGGGCTGTCCTGGAGCAGGGCCCGCACCCGGTAGAGATCCACCTGCACCGACGGGTCCAGGGCCAGCACCGATCCGTCCTTTGCCAACATGCCGGGGATCTGGCGCGTGACCAGGTGCACGCTCACCCTGAGGCTCTCCAGTGCCCGCGGCTCGGGGCAGTCCGGCCAGAGGAGCCCGGCAACGTAGTTCCGCACCCTGGGGCCGCGGATGGCAAGCACGGCGATCAGGCGCTGCTGGCGGACGGCAACATGGACAATTTCTCCGTCGCGGCGCAGTTGCCAACACCGGAGCAGGTCCAATTCCACATGTCCACAGCCACCACCGCCCACGGGACACCTCAGCCGGGTTGAAGTACCTGAACTACGTAGAAATGAGGATCCTCAGCTTGAAAATGAATGTCAATGTGGCGGGGCCCCTAATCGGGTTGGGAGGGCGGGCTCTCGAAAGCTCATGCGATGCGCACATTCCGTGTCGACGCGGACGCTCCTTTCCGCAGCCCACTTCCCCGGTTCGAAAAGGAACGTATGGGTCGGTGGGGACCATGCGCGCCACGGAGCGTGCGGGCGTCAAGCGGCAACTGGCCCCGTAGGCCCCTGGCAGCCGGGCAGCCAAAAACCTATTTCCCCTGCCAAAAGCACCGGCTACGTTGTGGAATGCCCGAATGTACCCGGACTGGCCGTCTGGTCGGGCAGCAACAAGGACCCCGCCTTCGGGACCTTGGAGGTTCTTTTGACCAGCACCCACATGGACGTACGGTTCATGCCAGCCAGAGGGTCCTCCTTCATGGATGCCTTCAGCATCGGCAATTGAATCGGGCACGCCGGGGATGCGGGCTTTCCTGCGGGAATCCCTATTGATCCTCCGGTGCTTGCCCAATACGTTGGTCTCACCCCGGCGGAGAATGGCCGGATGGGCGCATCAGGCAGAGGCGCGTCATTGGAGGGAGACCACATGCCGGCACGAAAGCGGGCCGCGTCCATTGTATTGGCCGTGCTGGTGTGTGCCGGGCTTGCCGGATGCGAAACAAGACCCCCAGCGCCCGACATTCCCGAGGTCACAGACTCAAGGACTGTGCACTTCACTGCCGCCGGCGATACGGGCCTCGAAGAAGGCGCCGAGGCTGTACTCGACAAAATCAAGGAGCTGGCGCCGGATTTCAACCTCCATCTCGGCGACATAGCCTACTCCGATGCTCCGGAGCAGCAGTTCTGCGACATGGTGACCGGAAAGCTGGGCACCGAATTTCCGTACCAGCTGATTGCCGGAAACCATGAAAGCGACGGCCTGCAGGGCGACATCGACAAGTTCGCGCAGTGCCTGCCGAACAAGCTGCAAGGCATCCACGGTGAATACGCCAAACAGTGGTACGTGGACTTGCCGCAGGAAAACCCCCTGGTACGGGTCATCCTGCTGTCCCCCGGGATTCCTTTCGCCGGCGGGGATGAACTGGACTATTCAGAAGGCAGTGACCGCTGGAAGTGGACGGAAGGCGCCATCGATGGGGCCCGGGACGCGAAGATTCCCTGGACGGTTGTCGGCATGCACACCCCCTGCTTCAGCATTGGGCGCTACAGCTGCGACGCCGGGCGGGAACTGACCGAGATGATGATCCGGAAAAAGGTGGATCTCGTCCTCAACGGCCACGAACACGTCTACCAACGGACCCACCAGCTGGCCACCAGCGTCAGTTGCCGCCAGATGGCAGCGAGACGCGACTGCATGGCTGATACGGACGACTCCCTAACTAAAGGCAAGGGCACCGTTTTTGTCACCTCAGGCCTGGGCGGCAGGAACATCAGGAACATCAACACCAAGGACGAGGAGAAGCCGTACTTCACGGCCTGGTCCGGCAGTAACGCGGATCCGGCAATGGGAACGGTGGACGTCCGGCTGAACAGCTCCCGAATGGATGTGAAGTTCGTGCCCGCCACGGGGTACACCTTCACGGATTCGTTCAGTATCTCCAAGTGACCCATGCCAGGCCCGACGGCGGACGCCCCCGCCGCGCTCCGCCGTCGCGCCCTTACCGCTTTCGAAGTTGGAGGCTTAGGCCGCCCGCCTCTTCGGGACGGTATGGGTCTTGGGCACGGCCTCAGCCTCAGTGGCCGGGGGTGTTTCGCCACCGGCGCGGCCCGGAGGCGTAGATTCCTGCAGCCGGGCGCGGGCATCGAGGACGTCGCCGATGAACCAGTCGTAGATCAGCACGCCAATTACGCCACCCACCACCGGGCCCACGATGGGAACCCAGAAGTACCAGCTGAAAGCGCCGTCCACTGTGCCAGGCAGCGCCGTTTGGCCCCATCCGGCCAGCCATGCGAAGAGCCGCGGTCCGAAGTCGCGGGCAGGGTTGATGGCGTAGCCGGCGTTGGCGCCGAGGGAGATGCCGATGGCGGCGACCGCGAGCCCGATCATGAACGGGCCCAGGTTCGCCTGGACGGCGGTGTTGCGCATGTCGATGATGGCCACGACGAAGATGACCAGGAACGCCGTGCCGACGATTTGGTCGATCAGCGGGCCCGTGGGGTTGCCGTTGAAGTAGGGCGCCGGGAACGTGGCGAAGATGGAGTAGCTGGCCAGCCCCTTCACGTCGGCGCGGCCGGTGCCGACGGCCTTGTTGTAGGCGTCGATGGCGTTGTAGTACAGCAGATAGACCATCGCGGCGCCGACGAAGGCGCCTGCCACCTGGGCCACGATGTACGGCCCCACCTTGCGCCAGGGGAACTTGCGGCGGACGGCGAACGCAATGGTCACGGCCGGGTTGATGTGGGCGCCACTGACGCCGCCGGCCACGTAGACGGCCAGCGCCACGGCCAGGGCCCATCCCCAGGCAATGAGCAGCCAGTCGCCCGCGGCCATGAAGATGGTGGTGGACGTGGCGGCGCGGCCGGATCCGGGCAGCGCGGCGACCGCCATGGCCACCACGCCGTCGCCGAACGAGATCAGCACAAAGGTGCCCAGGAACTCCGCGAGGAGCTCGCCCCAGGTTCCACCCAGTTGTTTGAGTCCGCTGCCATTGCGGACGGCATGTCGTAGCGGACTGATATCACTCATCGCGCGTACCTTCTTTGCGATTCTGGTTTTGTCCTTGGCTTCATCCGGACGGATTGACAATCCGGGTACTTTTATGCTACGCCGAAAGTATCCCCAGGCAACAGTCCCGGAAAAGCAATAGTTTCCAGAATGCAACGGCCCAACGGGCCCAGACCTCACCCGGGGACGTGGAGTTCGTTCGAAAGGCACGATCATGAACGACAACGGCAGCACCGAAAACACCCCCACCCCGGACGAAACGCCCGAGGAACGCGACCTGCGCGGACGGTACGTCGAAGGCAACTTCGGCAAAGCCGGCGCCCAGCGCGGCCGGCATGCCGAAGACGAAGAGGGCCAGTACATCGAAGGGGACTACGGTCCGGCGGGCAGCGAAGGCGGACTGCCCGAACCCCTGGGCGACAGGACCGTGGGCGCCGGGCGGTACGTCAAGGCCGACTACGGCCAGGCCGGTCCGGTACCCGGCAGGACCGCCGCTTCCGAAACCGGCCGGTACCCGGAAGGCGATTACGGCAAGGGCGGCACCGTGGATCCCACGCGCAAGCCGGGCGCCCCGGACGCGCACGCGGAGCCCTAGCACCTGACATGTGGACCGCGGCCTGCTTGCCTGCACAAGGCGGGCAGGCCGCTTTGGTGCTTGCCGGCGTCGTACTTTTCGCGCCTGTACGTCATCGGGGCGGCGCCGAACTGCTGGCCGGGCTCCAAAATAGGCAGTAGGCTTACTATCTTGCAGCTGGGCGCGCTGAGGTGCCTGATGACCAGAACCCTACCGGCGGCTTGAACCCGTTTAAGGAGTCCCTCATGAAAGCTCTCGTATGGCACGGTGAAGGCGACATCCGCCTGGACACCGTTGACGATCCCACCATCCTTGATCCGAACGACGCCATTGTCCGCATCACCCGCAGCGCCATCTGCGGCACGGACCTGCACTTCATCCGCGGCACCATGTCCGGCATGAAGGAAGGCACCATCCTGGGCCACGAAGCCGTAGGGGAAGTGACCGCCGTAGGCAAGGCCGTACGGCGGTTTGCCCCCGGCGACCGCGTCATCGTCTCCTCCACGATGTCCTGCGGCGTGTGCTGGCAGTGCCGGGCAGGGCACACCGCCCAGTGCGACGTCGCCAACCCCAACGGCCCGCAGGCCGGGACCTGCTTCTTCGGCGGACCCGAAACCACCGGCCCCATCAATGGCCTGCAGGCCGAGTACGCCCGGATCCCCTGGGCCTCCAACACCCTGACTCCGCTGCCGGACAACGTCAGCGACGAGCAGGCCATCCTGCTCTCGGACATCTTCCCCACGGCCTGGTTCGGCGCGCAGCTGGCCGGCGTGCAGCGCGGCGACACCGTGGCCGTATACGGTGCGGGGATCGTGGGGCAGCTGGCGATTGCGTCCGCATTCCGGCAGGGCGCCTCGCGGGTGTTCGCGATCGACGGGATCGAAACGCGGCTGGTCCAGGCACTCGACCAGAACGCGGACGTCATCGACTTCAACAGCGAAGACCCCGTGAAAGCCCTGCAGGAGGCGACGCAAGGGATCGGCGTGGACGCGGTTATCGATGCCGTGGGCATCGACGCGCAGCGGCCCTGGGCCGGTCCCGCCGCGGCCAAGGGCGAGGAGCAGGCGGAGCAGTTCGCGCAGGAAGTGGCCGAGGTTGCACCGAGCACGAACGTGCAGGGTGATAACTGGGTTCCGGGAAATGCGCCGTCGCAGGTCTCGCAGTGGAGTGTGGAAACGGTCCGGAAGTACGGGCGGATCGGGATTATCGGCGTGTACAGCCCGGCCATGACCACCTACCCAATCGGCCAGGCCATGAACAAGAACCTGACCATTTGGATGGGCAACTGCGACCACCGCTCGGTCACGCCGCCGCTGGTGGACCTCGTGGCGTCCGGCGTCTTCGACCCCACGAAGTTCATCACCCAGCATGAGCCGATCAGCGACGTGGTGGACGCCTACCTGAACTTCGACCGGCGCGAGGAAGGCTGGCTGAAGACGGTGCTGACCACGGCTTAGTCCTCCCCTGCATGACCGGCGGCCCCGCTCATTGGGGGCGGGCCGCCGTCGTGCGTTCCTGCAGTCTTCCTGTGCGCCGGCGAGGACGGACCCGGCACGTGGGGCTGCTTTGAAGGGCAGCTGGGAGGCATTGGGAGCGTTGGAGTGCATACATCCATTTGAGTTAGGTTAGCCTCACCTTCTACTGTGCTTCGGTGACGTTAGAGACAAAGCTTGCCGGAGTCCCCTTCGCGGCCAACCTGGCCAGGTTCGGGGACCGCATTGCCGTCAGCACCGGCAGCGAGTCGCTGAGTTACCGCGAACTGGCCCGGCGCGTGGAGGAAGTTGTCCGGTCCTTCGGGCACGGCCGCAGGCTCATCGCGCTGGAGGCCGACAACACCCTGCCGGCCCTGGTTGCCTACCTGGCAGCGCTGTCGTCCGGAAATCCCCTGCTGGTCCTGCCGACCAACCCCACGGCCGCGGAAGCGCTCGCGGATGCCTATGACCCGGACATCGTGGTCCGGACGGGAGACGGCCAGGCGGTGTTGGAGGTGCGCCGGGACGAAACATGCCACGAACTGCACCCCGAACTCGCGCTGCTGCTCAGCACCTCCGGGTCCACCGGCTCACCCAAACTCGTCCGCCTGGGTGCTGACGGCATCCAGGCCAACGCGGCCGCGATCGCCGAGTACCTGCAGCTTCGCCCCACTGACAGGGCTGCCACCACGCTCCCCCTCTCCTACTGCTACGGCATGAGCGTGGTGAACAGCCACCTCCTCGCGGGAGCGTCCCTGGCCCTGACCGATCTCTCGGTGGTGGACCCCTGCTTCTGGGACCTGGTCCGGGCCCGGCAGGTGACGTCCTTCGCGGCCGTCCCCTATACCTTCGACCTCCTGGACCGCGTGGGCTTTGCGGACATGGACGTGCCCAGCCTTCGCTACATCACCCAAGCGGGCGGACGGCTGGCCCCGGAGCGGGTGCGTTCCTACGCGGAGCTGGGCCGGCAGCAGGGGTGGGACCTGTACGTGATGTACGGGCAGACAGAGGCCACCGCACGCATGGCCTACCTGCCGCCGGACCGGGCATTGGAGCATCCGAACGCCATCGGCGTGCCGGTGCCGGGCGGCTCCTTCCGGCTGGAGCCCGTTCCCGGACTGGACGCCTGCGAACTCGTCTACAGCGGCCCGAACGTGATGCTGGGGTACGCCGAACGGCCGGAGGACCTCAGCCTGGGCCGCGTTGTTGACGAGCTCCACACCGGAGATCTTGCCCGGCGGGGCCCGGACGGCCTCTACGAGATTGTGGGCCGGCGGAGCCGCTTCGTGAAGATCGTGGGACTCCGGGTGGATCTGGGGCAGGTGGAGCGGCTGCTGGCGGACCTCGGGGTGACCGCCGCCGCCGCCGGGTCCGACGACGCCGTGGTGGCCGCCGTCGAAGGTGACCACGACCTGGGCCTCATTGCCAAAACCCTGGCGCAGGACCTTGGCCTGCCGCGCGCCGCCGTCGAACTTCACCCCGTGGAGGCCATCCCCCGCCTCGGCAACGGCAAACCGGACTACCCTGCCGTCGCCGCACTCGCCGGTGCAGGGGCAACGGCCGGTGAAGGCGGAGGGCACGACGGCGGCACGACGGTCCCTGGCGCGGGCTCCATGGACGTTGGGCGCATCTTCGCCGAGGTGCTTGAAGTGGGCAGCGTCTCCGGCACGGACACGTTTGTGTCCCTGGGCGGCGACTCGCTGTCCTACGTGGCAGCGTCCATCCGGCTGGAGGATGCCCTCGGGTATCTCCCCGAAGGCTGGCACCTGATGCCGGTCTGCGAACTGTCGTCCGCGCAGCACGGAGTGCGTCATGCCGTGGCGTCTCCCGGTAGCCGCACCGGACCCAGTAAAAGGCGGCGGCGGCTTTTCGCGCCCATGGAAACCGGGATCGTGTTGCGCGCGGTGGCGATCGTTGCCATCGTCTCAACGCACATCGGGTTCTTCCACTGGCAAGGCACCGCGCACGTGCTCATGGCCGTGGCCGGCTACAACTTTGCGCGCTTCCAGCTGTCCGGCAGCCGCACGGAACGGTTCCGGCGTCATCTGCGGAGCATCGCGCGGATTGTGGTCCCCAGCGTGGCCGTGATCGGGCTCGCGTTCGCCGTGACGGACAAGTACGCGTGGCACAACGTGTTCCTGCTCAATACGCTCCTGGGTCCTTCGGGGTGGAGCGACTACTCCCGCTTCTGGTTTGTGGAAATCCTGGTGCACGTCCTGATCGGGCTGGCTTTGTTGCTGGCGGTCCCGGCGGCTGACCGTGCGGTGCGGCGCTGGCCCTGGGCATTCGGCATGGCCCTGGTGGTGGTGGATCTGCCGCTGCTCTTCGATCTTGTTGACAGCCGCTACCCGGGCCAGGGGCCGGTCCTGTGGCTGTTTGGCCTTGGCTGGGCAGCCGCCGCCTCCCGCACGGTGTGGCACCGGCTGGCCGTGACGGTGCTCGCCTTCCTGACCGTTCCCGCCTCGTTCGACAACCCGTACCGGAGCGCCACCATCCTGGCGGGCTGCCTGGTCCTCCTCTGGCTGCCTGCCTTCCGGGTGCCCCGCGGGCTGCACCGGATCACGGCGCTGCTGGCCAGCGCGTCGCTGTACATTTACGTCACCCATTGGCTGGTGTACCCGCTGGTTGAGTCCGTGGACGTCCCGGAGCCGCTTGCCAAGGGGATTGCCGTGCTGGCGTCGATGGTGTGCGGGATCCTCTATTGGGCGGTGGCCACGCGGGCCATGGCTGCGGTGGAACGGCACCTGAAGGGGCGGCGTGCGTTTTCGCCCCGTATTGCCCTGGGCCGTGAAGCACCAGCAAAGTAGTGGGCATGGATGACGTCACCGGCACCATCGAACTCGCAGGGGCAGTGCTGCACCTGAAGTGGGCACCTGGAGATGTGGTCACAGAAGGTGATGCAGTGGCGCTGATGAAGCGGGCGCGGAAGCTCAGCGGCGGCCGCGCCCTCCCGATGCTGGTGGAGATCACCGGTTTGCAGTGGATTGACCAGGGCGCCCTGAAAGCGTTCGCCGGCTCCTGGCCGGTGACCCGCGCAGCCATCGTAGGAACCACCCCCGTTGACCAGACCATTGCCGACTTCTTCACCGGGCGGCACAAGCCGGTGCATCCCAACCGGTTCTTCACGTCCATGGACGAGGCAATGGCGTGGCTGGAGGAGGAGCAGCCGTAGGTCCCCGCGAGAGCCTTGTGGGCTGTGAGCGACACGCGTGACGCGCAGGTTGCCTATCGACGCGCAGGTTCGTCCGCGCGGCCCGCATTTCGGGTGCGCTGTGGACTGTGCGGATCGGGTGCGTCTACGCGTGTCCCGGGACGCTTTTCCACATAGCCCAGGACTGCCCTTCTGGTGGCAGTCCCGTCGGGGCACCGTCAGTACATGACCGAGCTTCCGCCGTTTTTGCTGTCCCGCGACCGCGTGCTGCATGGGTTGAGTGCCAACGATCTCGCCAAGGGCGTGCGGTCGGGTGCACTGGTCCGCGTTCGGCACGGCGTGTACATCGACGGACCGGCCTGGCGGGGGCTCAAGCCCTCGGAGCAGTACCGGATCCGCGTCCAGGCAGCTGCGGAGACGTTTGAAAAGCCCACGATCTTCGCCCGGCACTCCTCCGCCAGCGCATGGGGAATCCCCACTATCGGGAACCACCCGGTCCGGGCCCTGACGTTGAAGAACGACGGCGGGAGGTCACGCGCCGGGGTCAGCCGCCACTTTGCTGCCCGGGCCGGCTTGAGGGTGGTCCGGCTGGAGGGACTCCTTGTCACCGACCGCATCCGGACTGTCCTGGACCTGGCGGCGTTCAGCCCGTTCATCGAGGCGATAGTGCCGCTGGACCACGTGCTGCGGCCGAACCCCGACCGGCGGCTGCCCGCCATCACCAAAGCCGAGCTTGAGGCCGGAATCGGTGACATCTACTCGGCTGCTGCGGCACGGCGAATCCGGGCTGCGATCGCTTTTGCCGATCCTGGCTCGGGTTCAGCCGGGGAGTCCTGGAGCCGGGCGCTGATCCATGTGGCCGGATTCGACCCGCCGGTTCTTCAGCAGCGGTTCACCGATGCGGCGGGGTTGGTGGGGTACTCGGACTTCTACTGGAAGCAGTACCGAGTCGTTGGCGAATTCGACGGCGAGGAGAAGTACGTCAAGGACGCGTACCTCAAAGGCCTGACTCCGTCGCAGGCAGTTGTGGCGGAGAAGAACCGCGAGAACCGGATCCGTGCCTTGGGGATCACCGTGGTGCGGTGGGACTGGGCCGAACTCGCCTCGGGGACCCTGCAACGTAAGCTGGCGGCGGCAGGTGTGGCCCGCCGTCGTACACGTTCTGCGGTTCTCGACGCGCATAACCGCCTGTGACACGCATCTTCCTCTGCGCGCCTGAAATGTGGGCCGCGGAAAGGAACCTGCGCGTCGAAAAAGGGAAGGCGCAGCGCGGGCGGCCCGGATCAGCCCTCCCGGACGGGCACCCCGGCTGCGGGCTGCGCCCCTGCGCCCTGCCCCGTTGCCCGCTGGGTCGCCGCCCAGCTCGCCAGGACCTTCAGCGCGTCCTCGGAGGGCGTGCCGGGCTCGGCCGTGTAGATGTTGATCCGCAGGCCCGGGTCCGCGGGAAGCTCCATCGCCTCATAGGTCAGGTCCAGGTCCCCCACCACCGGATGGTGCAGCCGTTTCCGGCCCGTACGGTGGTACTTCACATCGTGCCGCGCCCAGCGGACCCGGAATTCCTCGCTGCGGGTGGACAGCTCGCCGATCAGGTCAGAGAGGTCCTTGTCATACGGGTTCCTCCCGGCCGTGGACAGCAGGACGGCCACGATGTCGTCCGCGCTGCGCTCCCAGTCCCGGAAGAACTCCCGCGCCTTGGGATTGAGGAAGGTGAACCGTGCACTGTTGGGCGGCGTGACGGGCTCGGCCATCATGTCCAGGTACAGGGCCCGGCCCAGCTCATTGGAGGCCAGGACGTCGCCGCGGTCATTTCGGACCCAGGCCGGCGCCGTCGTGATCGCGTCGATGACCCGCTGCACGCTGGGGCGCACGGTCAGGGGGCTCCGCTTCCGCCGCACCCGCGGAGCTGCGGTGGCCGCGCGGGCCAGGTCGAAAAGGTGGGCCGTCTCGGCGTCGTCCAACTGCAGCGCCCGCCCCAAGGCCTCCAGGACGCTGTCCGAGGCGCCCGAAAGGTTCCCCCGCTCCAGCCGGATGTAGTAGTCGATGCTCAGCCCGGCAAACATCGCCACCTCCTCGCGCCGGAGCCCCGCCACGCGCCGGTTGCCGCCGTACGCCGGCAGCCCGGCCTCCTCCGGGGTGAGCCGGGCGCGGCGGGAGGTCAGGAATTTCCGCACGTCGTCACTGTTGGTCATGGGTCCAACGGTACGCCCGCCCCACATTGCGAAGGAGGGACTGGCAAGCCCTCCCACAATCCCGCACGCCCACATAGCGTGAAGGCATGGAACTCAAACTCAACAACGGTGTCACCATGCCCGCCCTCGGCCTGGGCGTTTTCCAAAGTCCCCCGGAAGAGACGACGGCGGCCGTCCAGACAGCGCTCGAGGTGGGCTACCGGCACATCGACACCGCCGCCGCGTACGGCAACGAGCGGGAGGTGGGCGAAGGGATCCGCCGGGCAGGCCTGGGCCGGTCCGACGTCTTCATCGAAACGAAGGTGTGGGTCAGCGACTACGGCTACGACGAGGCACTGCACGCCTGGGAGAAGGCGGTGGGCAAGCTGGGCGTGGAACAGCTGGACCTGCTCATCCTGCACCAGCCCGCGCCGGACCGGTTTGAAAAGACCATCGCCGCGTACAAGGCCCTGGAAACCCTGCTGAAGGACGGGCGCGTACGGGCCATCGGCGTCAGCAACTTCATGCCGCACCATCTGCAGCAGCTCCTCGCGGAGACCGACGTGGTCCCCGCCGTCAACCAGGTCGAGCTGCACCCGTACTTCCAGCAGCCGGAGGTCCAGGCGGCGGACACGGAGCACGGGATCCTGACCCAGGCGTGGTCGCCGATCGGCGGGATCACGTTCTACCCCGGCTGGGGCGAGAACCGGAAAAACGTCATGCGGGACCCGGCAATTGCCGCCGTCGCGCACACCCAGGGGAAGACCCCCGCCCAGGTGATGCTGCGCTGGCACCTGCAGCAGGGCCGTTCCGCCATCCCCAAGTCCACCAACCCGGCGCGCATCGCAGAGAACTTCGATGTGTTCGACTTCGAGCTGTCCGCCGCCGACATGGCCACCATCGATGCCCTGGACACCGGCATCCGCAGCGGGCCGGACCCTGACGTGGCCCGCCCCGAGCGGTTCGCCATGGTCATCCCGGAAGCCTAAGAACGCCACGAACTAAAGAACGCCCTAGAGGAGGAACCCCTATGGAATACCGCCCGCTCGGCCGCACCGGTGTGCAGGTCAGCCCCCTGTGCCTCGGCGCGATGATGTTCGGCCCTTGGGGCAATGACGACCGTGCCGACGCCACCCGCATCATCCACCGCGCCCTGGACGCCGGCATCAACTTCATCGACACCGCTGACGTCTACTCCGGCGGGGCCTCCGAGGAGATCGTCGGTGCCGCTCTCGCGGGAAAGCGCGACGACGTCTTCCTGGCCACCAAGTTCTTCATGCCCATGGACGAAAAAGACCCCAACCAGCGCGGCGGCTCCCGGCGCTGGATCATGCGCGAGGTGGAGAACTCGCTGCGCCGGCTCAACACCGACTACATCGACCTCTACCAGGTGCACCGACCCAGCCCGGACACCGACGTAGAGGAAACCCTGGGCGCCCTCACCGATCTGGTCCGGCAGGGCAAGGTCCGCTACATCGGCTCCTCGTCCTACTCCGGCTCCCAGATCGTTGAGGCGCAGTGGGCGTCCCGCGAGCGCAACCTGGAACGGTTCGTCACCGAGCAGCCGCCCTACTCCATCCTGACCCGCAGCATCGAAGAAGACGTCCTCCCCACGGTCCAGCGCCACGGGATGGGCACGCTCACCTACAGCCCGCTGGCCGGCGGCTGGCTCTCCGGCCGGTGGCGGAAGGACTCCGCATCCCGGCCCACCTCGAGTGCCCGCCCCAGCGCCCGGTTCGACATGAGCCAGCCCGCCAACCAGCGCAAGCTGGACATCGTGGAGGAGCTCGCGCAGGTGGCCGAGTGGGCCGGCCACACGCTCATCGAGATGGCCATCGCGTTCGTCATCAACCACCCCGGCGTCACCTCCGCCATCGTGGGACCGCGCACCATGGAGCAGCTGGAGTCCTACCTCCCGGCCGCCGACACCGTCCTGGCCCCCGAGGTGCTGGACCGCATCGACCAGCTGGTGGCCCCCGGCGTCACGGTCAACCCGGACGACAACAGCTACGGCGCCCACGAACTGACAGCACACGCACGACGACGGCAGCGGGCCTAGGTGCCGCTTCCCGCCTTACTACCCACTCCCCTATGAAAGGAAAACCCATGGCAACGTGGCTCATCACAGGCTGCTCCACCGGACTTGGCCGGGCACTCGCGGAAACCGTGCTCGCGTCCGGGCACAACGCCGTCGTCACCGCCCGGAACGTCGAGGCGGTCCAGGACATCACCGCCGGCTTCCCCGACACCGCGCTTTCCCTCCCCCTCGACGTGACGGACAAGGCGCAGATCACCGCAGCCGTAAAGGCGGCCGAGGAGAAGTTCGGCAGCATCGACGTGCTGGTGAACAACGCCGGTTACGGCTACCGCGCCGCCGTGGAGGAAGCGGACGACGGCGACATCCGCCGCCTGTTCGACACCAACTTCTTCGGCGCAGTAGACATGATCAAGGCTGTGGTCCCCGGCATGCGGGCCAACAAGTCCGGGACCATCCTGAACATCTCCTCCATCGGCGCGCGGATCACCCCTGCCGGCTCCGGCTACTACGCGGCCACCAAGGCAGCATTGGAGGGCATGTCCGGGTCGCTCCGCAACGAGCTGAAGCCGCTGGGCATCAACGTCACCGCCATCGAGCCCGGCGGCTTCCGCACCGACTTCGCGGGCCGCTCGCTGACACAGTCGGCGACGGCGATCGGGGACTACGCGGACACGGCCGGCAAGCGCCGCAAGGAACACGACACCGCCCACGGCACCCAGCCGGGGGACCCGGACAAGGCAGCCAAGGCGATCCTCGCCGTCGTCGATTCCCCCAACCCGCCGGGCCTCCTGGTCCTGGGCACGGACGCCTTCGGCGCATTCGGCATGGTGGCGGACGCCCAGCGCGCCGAGCTGGACCAGTGGCAGGAGCTGAGTACCAGCACCGACATCACGGACTGAGTTCCTGGGGGGGGCGGCCGACGCGCAAATGCATTGCCGCGGCGCACATTCCACTACGCAGCCCAAATTCGCGTAGCGGTGCTGCGGATGCGCGTCGGCAATGAACAGGCGCGTCGGCAGCGTGCCTGAGCGGGACCTCGGACTCTACCCCTGGTCCCGCGGAGTAACGAGAATCGGAGCAGTCCTGAGGGAAAGGCTCCCGTGATGATGTGGGGTTATGGGCAGGGTCCGGGGTGGTGGATCTGGGCGGTTCTGCTGCTCCTGGGCATCGCGCTGCTGGTCTGGGTGGCGGTGCGGGCGTTTCGCGGCGGAATCGATGGCCGCGGGACTGCACGCGGCGGCACCGGCACACGCCGGAGCCAGGCCGGTCCACCCGGCACCATGCCCTCCACCGCGCGCCAAATCCTGGATGAACGCTTTGCGCGGGGCGAACTCACCGCCGACCAATACCGGGAACAGCTCAGGGTCCTTCGCGAGGGCCGGTAGTGCGCCCCATCAGCCGGAGGCGGGCCCTGCTCCTGGGCGGCCTGGGGGCGGCGGGTACGGTGGCCGGCGGCACCGGCCTGGTCTGGTCACTGTCCTCCCGCCCCGGCCCAACCACCGGAAGCAGCCTGGTCCAGCCGCAGGAACTGCGCAGCGACGCCGGGCAACTCCAGGTCCGGCTCGAAGCCGCACCCGCCCGCGTCCAGCTGGGCGGCCGGCAGGCCACGGCGCTTGGCTACAACGGCAGCGTTCCCGGGCCTACCCTGCGGGTCCGCGCCGGGGACGTCCTGAAAATCTCGCTCGCGAACAGCCTCTCCCAGCCCACCAACCTGCACGTGCACGGCCTCCACGTGTCCCCGGAAAACAATGGGGACAACGTGTTCGTCGCCGTCGGCCCGGGCAGCTCCTTTGACTACGAATACCAGCTGCCGGGGAAACACCCGCCCGGCGTGTACTGGTACCACCCCCACCACCACGGCATGGTGGCGGACCAGATTTTCGCCGGGCTGTTCGGGGCGATCATCGTGGAGGACCCCGATCCCATCCAGGCCAGCGCCGAGCGGGTGCTGGTGGTCTCGGACACCTCCGTGGACGCGGTGGGAAACATCGTCGCGGCCTCGGCGATGGACCGGATGACAGGCAGGGAAGGGGACCTGCTCCTGGTCAACGGCCAAAGCAACCCACAGTTCAACGCGGCTCCGGGGCAGCGGGAAAGGTGGCGGATCGTCAACGCCTGCGTGGCCCGGTACCTGCGCCTGCGGCTGGACGGGCAGAAGCTGCAACTGCTGGGCCGGGATTCAGGCCGCCTCGACAAACCGCAGGACGTGGAGGAGTTGCTGCTCACCCCCGGAAACCGGGCGGACCTCCTGGTCACCACGGCCGCGGGCGAGTCAGTACTGCGCGCGTTCCGGTACAACCGCGGAAGTACGGCCGGAATGATGGGGGCCGGCCCTGCCCCGGGGAGTGCCACTGACGGAACCGAGGGCGCGGCGCTGGCCACCTTCCGGGTCACCGGGGAAGCCGCCGCTCCCCCGCCGGCCATCCCCGTGCAGCGTGCCCCCGCCGACCTCCGGCAGTCCACGGTGGCGGCCCACCGGCAGATCATCCTGTCCACCGGCATGGGGATGGGCGGAGGCGGGATGATGCGTTTCACCATCAACGGCAGGGAATTCGACCCGGGCAGGACAGACACGACGGCGCCGGCCGGCACCGTCGAGGAATGGACCCTAATCAACACCAGCCCCATGGACCACCCGTTCCACCTGCATGTCTGGCCGATGCAGGTGCTGGGGGACAACGCCCAGGCAGGCTCCTCCCCCGACTGGCGCGACGTGGTGAACATCCCGGCGAACGGACAGGTCAAGGTCAGGATCGCTTTTGCGGACTTCCGGGGGCGCTCGGCGTACCACTGCCACATCCTGGACCACGAGGACCTGGGCATGATGGGCGCCATCGAAGTGCGGTGAGGACGCCAACCGGCCACAGCACGGCCAAGGCGCCAAAATCGAGTAGCCACTACTCATGACAGGGCGCGCGCACGGTGCGAGAGTGAATTCCTAACGTTCCACCACTCCGCAAGAGGAACCAGCATGGCAGCCAAACGACGCCGTTCAGCCGGCAAGGGCGCCGGCGCTATCGGGTGCGCCCCCTTCTTACTGGTGGGTCCTGCTCATAGCCGCAGGCGTGGTTGCGCTGACTGTGGCACTCGTCCGCTCCACCAATGCCCCGGCCCGGCCGGCCAAGGTGCCAACACCTCCCAGGCAGCAACCCGTGGCTGCCCCGCCCCGCGTGGTCCCCAGCGGCGAAGACCTTACGGCCCAACTGCGGGCCCACAAACGGATAAGCCGCGTACGGGACATGCAGGAATGGGACTACGAGTGGATCCGGCTGGCCCACCCCGGGAAGAGTGTCCGCGAAGTCAACGACATCGCAAACGCCCATTTCGCCCGCGGCCGATCCATCGGCATCAACTGGGGTGACCCGTCCGCTCCCTGAGTTGCCATCCCGATACTTGTCACCGGGCGGGCAGCCGCGCGACGGGCAAACACATTTTCGCGGCGTAAATTCCCTCCCGCAGCCCAGAATTGCGTAGCGTGGCTGAGGATGCGCATCGAAAATGAACACGCGCGTCGCCTGGGGTGACCCGTCCGCTCCCTAAGGCTCGCCTACACGTCGGCCGGCTCGCTGCTGCGCCCGTGCTGGAAGCCGGTGGCGAAGCCGATGGTCACCGGCACCGGAGTCGGGGCGGAGCAGCAGGCATCCGCGGCAGCGTCCCCGGCGTCGTCCGGAATGCTGGTGGAGCACACGCCGGTTTCCGGAAGCTCGAGCTCGACGGCGTTCGCGGCTTCGGTGTCTCCGGCCAGGGCCGCGGCGATGGAGCGGACCTGCTCGTACCCGGTGGCCATGAGGAACGTGGGCGCGCGGCCGTAGGACTTCATGCCCGCCAGATAGAAGTCCTTCTCCGGCTGCTCAAGGATCCGGGCGCCGTGGGCAGGAACGGTGCCGCAGCTGTGGAAGTCCGGGTCGATCAGCGGGCCCAGGGCCTTGGGCGCCTCGACGGCAGGGTCCAGGTCCAGCCGCAGCTCGGACAGCATGGCCAAATCCGGGCGGAACCCCGTGGCGGGAATGACCCGGTTCGCCGATACGGACCGGCCGTCCGCCCCATGCACGGTCACGCCGTCGCCGTGCACGTCGATGGAAACCGTATGGAAGTTCGCCAGGAGCTGGACGGCGCCGGTCTCGACGGCGGTGCGGAGCCTGGCGCCGAGCTGGCCGCGGGCGGGCAGCTGGTCGGCGTCCCCGCCGCCGTACGCGCGGGCGGGTGTGGCGGCGCGGATGGCCCAGAGGACTTCGGTGCCGGGGTTGGCGCGGGCCAGCCGGGCCAGGTCGAGCACCATGTTCGCGGCCGAATGTCCGGAGCCGATCACCAGGGTACGCCGGCCGGCGAAACCACCAGCGGAAACGTCCGGGAGCGGGCCGGTGACCAGACCGGCTGCACGTGCTTCAGCCTCACCCGGAACGGCCAGCCCGGACGATCCCAGCGGCGCCGGGCTGCTCCAGGTCCCGGACGTATCGATCACGGCGCGGGCCAGCACCTCGGTGACCTGGCCGCCGTCGTGCTCTATGCGCAGGAGGAACGGGGAACTGTCCCGACCCTGGCTGCGGCCCTTGTCCATGCCCTGCCGGGTGACGGCGACAACCCGGGAGCCGGTCCTGATCCGGTCCTTGAGCTCCGGCGTCGCGGCGAGGGGTTCCAGGTAGTCGGACACGATCTGGGACCCGTAGGGCAGCGCGGTGGGCCGGGGCGTTTCCCAGCCGTTGCGCTCCAGCAGCCGCACGGAGGCGGGGTCGAGGTTGTACTTCCAGGTCGAAAAGACCCGGACGTGTCCCCACTGCCGGATGGCAGACCCCACGGCGGGGCCCGCCTCGAGGACGAGCGGTTCCAGCCCGCGTTCGAGCAGGTGCGCGGCCGCGGCCAGGCCGACAGGACCAGCGCCGATCACGGCAACGGGGAGGGATTCCTGGGATGTCATGCTGTCCTCATTTCAGTGCTTGCTGGTCCCGGTGTTGCCGGGTCCGGTTGGTGCCTGCCCGCCGATGGTGGGTGCGGGCAGGCCAGCGGTTGGTGGGCAGGGGTGTCAGCAGCAGCCTTCGTCGCAGCAGCCCTGCTCGTCGTCACAGCAGCTGTCATCACAGCAACCAGTGCTCATGTGTCCCACCCCCTTCCCGTGATGGGTGCGGTTATGCCGAAGCGGGGATAAGGGAGGCGATCAGGGCTTCGACGCGGCCCTTGATCTCGTCGCGGATGGGCCGCACCGAGTCCACGCCCTTGCCTGCGGGGTCCTCCAGGACCCAGTCCTCGTAGCGCTTGCCCGGGAAGTAGGGGCACTCGTCGCCGCAGCCCATGGTGATCACCACGTCTGAATCCTTCACGGCCTCGGTGGTGAGGACCTTGGGGATCTCGGCGGACATGTCGATGCCCACCTCGGCCATCGCCGCGACGGCGGCCGGGTTGACCTTCTCTGCCGGCTGCGATCCGGCGGAACGGACCTCGATGGCCCCCTTGGAGAGGGTGGTGAGGAAGGCGGCGGCCATCTGGGACCGGCCGGCGTTGTGGACGCAGACGAACAGGACGGAGGGCTTCTGGCTCATGAGAGCACCTTTCGGTCAGCCGTGACGACGGCGGGAGTTGCGAGGGGTGGGTAGAGGAAGCGGACCAGGACGTACCCGGCGGCGCCGCCCAACAGTTGGGCGAGGATGAAGGCAGGGGCCGACGACGGCGCGATGCCGGCGAAGGTGTCGGTGACCGTCCGGGCGATGGTCACCGCGGGGTTGGCGAAGCTGGTGGAGCTGGTGAACCAGTACGCGGCCGTGATGTAGCCGCCGACGGCGAAGGCGACCCTGTCCACCCGGCCGGAGCGGACGGTGCCGAAGATGACCACCAGCAGCCCTACGGTGGCGATGACCTCGCCGAGCCAAAGGGCCGGGCCGGTTCGGACGTGCGCGGAAAACGTGACCGCGTCCAGCCCGAACATGAGGTTCGCCGCCACGGTGCCGGCCACGCCGCCCAGGACCTGCGCGGCCATTAACGCCGCGGCGGTCCCGGTATCAATCAGGCCCAGGGCCCGTTCCACCAGGGTCACCACGGGATTGAACGACGCCGACACCGGCTGGAGTGCCACGATCAGGGCCACCAGCGCGGCACCTGTGGCGAGGCTGTTCTGCAGAAGCTGCAGCCCGGCGTCGTCCGGTGAAAGCCGCGAGGCCATGACGCCCGAGCCCACCACCGCCATGACCAGGAACGCGGTGCCCACAAACTCCGCGGCAGCTTTGCGGACCAGGACGCTCACGAAGCCTGCCCGCCGATCAGTGCCGCGAGGTTCTGCAGCGCTCCGGTGCGGGCACGGTAGTAGACCCAGACGCCGCGCTTTTCCCGGTCCAGCAGGCCCACCTCGTGCAGGATCTTCAGGTGGTGGCTGATGGTGGGCTGGGACAGTTCGAAAGCGTCGTTGAGGTCGCAGACGCACGCTTCGCCGCCCTCATGCGAGGCGACCAGGGACATCAGCCGCAGCCGGACCGGATCGGCCAGCGCCTTCAGCATGGGGACGACTCCTTCCGCTTCCGGCTCGGTCAGCGGCTCCCGGGCCAGCGGCGCGCAGCACGCCACGGCTTCCACGGGGGTCAGGTTCAAGGACATAGACACACATAAATATTTACATCCATCTATGTCTTTGGCAATCCCCATATTTTCCCGCTGATTACGGTCTTCCCTTGCGGCGCGCGGAGAAAGGAGAAATAGGATGGCGCGTAGATTTACCGGCCGGAGATGAAGGGCGCCACCATGATCGAGATCCTGAACCCCGCTGAAGTGGCCCGCGCCCGGGAGACCGGCGCCCTGGTGGCGGACATCCTGCAGGCTATGAAGAGCCGCGCCACGGTGGGCACCAACCTCCTGGACATCGACCAGTGGACCAAGGAGATGATCACCGAGGCCGGCGCCGAGTCCTGCTACGTGGACTACGCCCCGTCGTTTGGCCGGGGACCGTTCGGGCACTACATCTGCACGGGCGTCAACGATGCCGTGCTGCACGGACTCCCCCACAACTACGACCTGGCCGACGGCGACCTGCTGACCCTGGACCTCGCCGTCGTCAAGAACGGGATGGCCGCTGACGCCGCCATCAGCTTCATCGTGGGTGAATCACGGCCGGCCGAGAGCGTGGCCATGATCGAGGCCACCGAGCGGGCACTGGCCGCCGGAATAGCCGCCGCGGGGCCGGCCGCCAAGATCGGCGACATCTCCTACGCCATCGGCCGGGTCCTCAGCGATGCCGGATATCCGGTCAATACGCAGTTCGGCGGCCACGGGATCGGGTCCACCATGCACCAGGACCCGCATGTCCCCAACACGGGGCGGCCCGGCCGCGGCTTCAAGCTGCGGCCCGGGCTGCTGCTGGCACTCGAGCCGTGGATCATGGCGGACACGGCGGAGCTGGTCACGGACGACGACGGGTGGACCCTCAGGAGCGCCACCGGCTGCCGGACGGCGCACACCGAGCACACCATCGCCATCACTGAGGACGGCGCCGAGATCCTGACCCTGCCCTCCCGGTAGGAGCTATTCCGTCCCCACCACGCCGCTGCGGCGTTCCAGCAGCAGTGTGTCCTGCCAGTGCCCGGTCTTGGGGCCATGGCTGATCTGCGCAATCCGTTCCCGGGTCCCCACCACGCGGAAGCCCAGCTTCCGGTGCAGCGCCAGGCTGGCGGTGTTCTCGGGGAAAATGCTGGACTGGATGGTCCAGATGCCCGCAGCCTCCGTGGATTCGATCAGGGCGGCCAGGAGGAGCCGGCCCACGCCCCGGCCCTGGGCCTGCGGGTCAACATATATAGAGTGCTCCACCAGGCCCCGGTACACCTCGCGGGTGGAGACCCGGGACACCGCGGCCCAGCCCAGGACCCGCCCCGCAATTCCGGCGACGATCCGGTGCTCAGGCAACCGCACGCCGTCGAACGCTTCCCAGGTGGGCGGCTCGCTCTCGAATGTTGCTTCCCCCGTGGCGATGCCGGCGGCGTAAATTGCGTGGACGGCGTCCCAGTCATCGGGGCACATGGGGCGGATGGTTACGGGGCTGTCCATGGATCCCATTATGGTGTGGCGTCCGCAGGCCACCGCCGAGGCAGGCGGCGAGGTAAAAAATTCGTCAATAAAGCAGCCCGCCCGCCCCGATGCCGGCCATGCGGCCCTTTGATGGAGGCATAGGCAGGCGTAACGCCAGGGAGGGCAGATGCGGTGGGGTGAAGAGCCCGCGGACCGCGGCAGGGTGCACGTTGTGGTGCTCGCGGCAGGCGTCTGGGAGGACGACGCCGAGGCAGCCTTCAGCGCGAACGCCCCTTCCAGCCTGGCTGACGCCGCCCGGGTTGCGGCCGCGGTGGAGCCCATCAGCCCACGTGGACCCAGGGCCGCTGGGTGACGTCCGGAACCGCCTCGCGCAGCACCTCACGGGTCACCGGCGCGATCTCGCCCTCGCCCAGGAACAGGAACCGGACCAGGTTGGTGATGGGGTTCCCCTCGGTCCAGCGGAAGTAGATGTGCGGCATCAGGCCAGTGACGTCCCTGATGTGCAGCAGCACGGAGGCGATGGTGTTGGGTACCACCGGGCCGTGGACTTCCAGGATGTGGTACCCGTGCCGGTTCACGCCGCGGACGTGCAGCTCGGTCTCGAAATCCGAGGAGTCGTCCACGACGACCTCCAGGAACAGGGCGTCACCTGCCAGCGGGAGGTGGCTGACCTCGATGGCTGACTCGAGTTTGTCCCGGTAGGCCTCCGCGGACATCCGCAGCGGCTCGTGGGCGATGATGGCGATGGGCCCGTCCAGGGCGCTGGACATGAACTCCAGGGCCTGCTGGTCCAGATGAACCCGGGTCGCATGCAGCTCGAAGGAACGGCGGACCCGGGACAGCAGCGAGATGACGATGATGCCGAGGATGAAGATGGCGGCGATCCGGATGCCCTCGGGCCGTTCGAAGATGTTGGCCACCGTGGTGTACGCGAACACGACCGAAATGACACCAAAGCCCACCGTGAGGTTCCGCTGCCTCCGCCGGCGCGCCGAGAGCGTGACGGCCACCGCGGCGGAAGTCATCAGCACCAGGACGCCGGTGGCGTACGCGCCGCCCTGGGCGTCGACGTCGGCGTTGAAGATGAAGGTGATCAGGAAGCCGATCAGGGTGAAGACGAGGACCAGGGGCCGCACAGCCTTGGCCCAGGCCGGAGCCATGCCGTAGCGCGGGAGGTACCGCGGCACCAGGTTCAGCAGCCCTGCCATGGCCGAGGCGCCGGCGAACCAGAGGATGCCGATGGTGCTGATGTCATACACGCTGCCGAAGCCCACACCCAGGTATTCGTGCGCCAGGAAGGCCAGGGCACGGCCGTTGGCCTGGCCGCCGGGCTGGAATTCCTGTTCCGGGATCAGGACCACGGTGATGAAGCTGGTGGTCAGCAGGAAAACGCTCATGATCACAGCGGCGGTGGTGAGCATGCGCCGGGCGCCCCGGATGCGGCCTGCGGGGTTCTCCTCCGTGTCGTCCTCAGCGCCCCGCACCTGCGGCATCACGGCCACGCCGGTTTCGAAGCCGGAGAGGCCCAGGGCCAGCTTGGGAAACACCAGCAGCGCGATGGCCACGGCCATGACCGGGTTTCCGTGCGACACCCACAGGTTGGTCCACCAGTCCCCCGTGGCCGCGGGGTGCGTGAGCACCTGCGCCAGGGTGGCGACCACCACCACGGCGTTCAAGCCCAGGTAGAGAACCACCAGGACCACCGCGACGCCGATGGCTTCCTTGAATCCCCGCAGGAACACCGCTGCCAGCAGGGCCAGCAGGAAGAGCGTCACGGGGACGTTCTGGGTCTGGAGCCAGCCCGGCGCCACGGGATTGCCCAGCAGGTGCGCGGTGGCGTCGGCGGCCGAGAGGGTCATGGTGATCATGAAGTCGGTGGCGGCGAACCCCAGGAGGACCAGCACCAGGAGCTTGCCGCCCCACCGGGGCAGCAGCCGCTCGAGCATGGCGATGGAGCCTTCACCGCGGGGGCTTTCCCCGGCGACCCTGCGGTACACCGGCAGGGCGCCGAGCAGGGTCACCGCCACCAGCACCAGGGTGGCCAGCGGGGAGATGACCCCTGCGGCCAGCGCGGCGATGGCCGGCTGGTAGCCCAGGGTGGAGAAGTAGTCCACGCCCGTCAGGCACATGACCTGCCACCACGAATGCTTCTTCTCGTGCTGCGTCGGCACGCCGCCGGGACCCGGGTGGGCGCCCTTGCTGTCCTGCAGCCCAAACAGCAGCCAGTCCTGGAGCGCCTTCCTGCCGTGGGCGTGGGGCGCGGACGGATCCGCCGGGGGCCTGCTCAACGTGGTCATGTCTGCCTTTCCGCGCTGCCCTTTGCATCGCGACCCTTGCGAAGCTAGCACCGGCCAAAAGGGCGGGAGCGCCGAAAAGGCATTTCTTAATGATTCCTTGACGCGTGATCTACGACGCAGTGCGGTCAGTAAGCTGGCGGCATGCCAACCCTTGCCGCGCTGCTGCCCACCCTGGTGGCCGTTGCCATCCTGGCGGCACTCACGGTGGGCATCCTGTGGGGCGCGCGGACGCCGTCGTACCTCTCCCCCGCCCTGGCCATCCTCCGCGGCGCGGCCCAGCTGGCGGTCATCAGCCTGGTGCTGGGCGGCATCATCACCAATCCCCTGTGGGTGGGCGCCGCCCTGTTGGTCATGTTCACAGTGGCGTCTGTGACGGCGGCGCGGCGGCTCACCTGGTCCTGGCGGCGCTTTGCGCTGGTGGCGGCAACCATGGCCGCCGGGATCCTGGTGACGCTGGGGGTCGTGTTCGGAACGGGCGCCATCGAGTTCTCCCCCCGGTACGCGCTGGCGGTGGGCGGAATCGTGATCGGCAACTCCATGACCATTGCCACCCTGGCCGGCCGCCGCTTCTTCGAGGCGGTGGTGGAGCAGTGGGACCAGGTGGAGGGCTGGCTGGCGCTGGGCGCCACGCCCCGGCAGGCCACCCTCTTACAGGCCCGGCAGGCGGTGCATTCAGCGTTGATCCCGTCCACGGACCAGACCAAGACCACCGGCCTGGTCACGCTGCCGGGAGCGTTCGTGGGCGCCATCTTCGGCGGCGCCTCACCCCTGGAGGCGGGCCGGTTCCAGGTGGTGGTGCTCGCCTCAATCATGGCCGCCGGGTCCATCACCGCGGTGGCACTGATCCGTTCGCTGGGCAACGTGAAGGTACGGCCCGCGGCGCCCTAACAGACGGGCGCCGCGGAACTGCTGCGTCAGCCCTGCTTGACCAGGGCCGCTTCCAGGCTGATCTTCACCTTGTCGCTGACCAGCAGGCCGCCGGCCTCCAGCGCCGCATTCCAGGTGAGCCCGAATTCCTTGCGGCTGATCTCTGTCTCGGCGGAGAAGCCCGCCCGCGTGGCGCCGAACGGGTCAACGGCAACGCCGGTGAACTCGACTTCCAGCTCGATGGGCCGGGTGACGCCCTTGATGGTGAGGTCCCCGGTCAGGGTGTACTCCTCGCCGTCCCCTTCGATGGAGGTGCCGCGGAAGGTCATCTCGGGGTACTTCTCGACGTCGAAGAAGTCCTCGCCGCGCACGTGGGCGTCGCGGTTGGCGTCGCCGGAGTTGAAGCTGGCGGTGGATACCGTGGCGTGCACCGACGAGTCCGCCAGGGACTGGCCCACGCGTGCCTCGGCCTGGGCTTCGGTGAAACGGCCCCGGACCTTGCTGATCCCGGCGTGGCGGACGCTGAAGCCGATCTCGCTGTGGGACATGTCCAGGGTCCAGGTACCAGGCGTGAGTTCCTTGGGAAGGGTCATGGCAGTTCTCCTTACTCGTAGGGCCGCAGGCTCAGCCGCCCGCTACAGGCGCAAGACTGCGGATGCCCCTAAATATTCCCCCCGAAACCCACATGGAAAACAGGGCCGTATGAACCGGAAGGGAACTTCCGGCGTATACATAAGCGTGGCTCTACGATTACTGACCGCCCTGGCGCTGTTCATTGATGCCGGCGTCCACCTCTTCCTGGCCCCGGGCTACCAGAACGCGCAGCCCGGCACTGTCAGCCAGGGCACCCTGTTCCTGCTCGAAGCCGCCGCGGCGCTGGTGGCCGGCGTCTATGTCCTGGTCCGCGGCAGCAGGGCTTCCTATGCCGTGGCCCTGGTGGTTGCCCTCAGCGCGTTCGCCGCCGTCGTGCTTTACAGGTACGTGGACATCCCGGCCATCGGACCCATCCCGGCCATGTACGACCCCGTTTGGTTCTTCTCGAAGACCCTCAGCGCAGTTGCCGAGGGAGCCGGCGCGGTGCTGGCCTTCGCCGGTCTGCTCCGTGGCGGCCGCAGGAGAACGTCCGACGACGGCGCCAGGCTTCGGGCCCGGCGCCGCCGCCCGTGACCATCACCCCCGCCGTTGTTAGCATGCAAGGGGAGGTGGCACATGGGCGCGGCTGAACGGGCAGTGCCGGACGCGTTCGGCGCCGTTTCCATCTATGTGCTGTCGGCCCTCTGGCTGACGTCCCTGTCCCCGTCCATGCCGGTCCTCCAGCTGGCCGGGCTGTGCGCGGGCGCCCTGGTGGCCGTGGCCGCCGCCGGTTCTGTCCTGCGCCGGATCCCCCGGTTCTCAACGCCGGCAGACCGGGTCACCCTGCTGCGCGCCATCCTCGTGGCCCTGTGCGCGGTGCTGGCCGTTCCGCAATTGTTCACGGGCCGCCGCACGGACCTGCTCCTCCCCATCCTGGGCGGCGCCGCGTTCCTCCTGGACGGGCTGGACGGTGTGGTGGCCCGGCGCACCGGAACCTCCTCGCCGGCCGGGGCGCGGTTCGATTCCGCCACCGACGCCGCCCTGGTGCTGGTGCTGTCCGTCGCTGCCGCTCCCGTGGCGGGCGTCTGGACGCTGGGCATCGGGGCCATGTACTACGCGTTCGTTGCCGCGGGGCTCGTCCGGCCGCACCTTCGGGTGGCGCTGCCGCCCAGCGTTTCCCGCAAAGCCATTGGCGCGTTCCAGCCGTTCGCGCTGCTGTTCGCGCTCCTCCCCGGGGTCCCTGCGGTTGCCGCGGCGTCGGTACCGGCACTCGCCCTGGCCCTGCTCGCGTTGTCCTTTACCCGCGACGTGGTCCAACTGGAACACCTGCACCGCGCCGGACTCCAGGGTGTGCCGGCCGCGGTTGCCTAGTTGGTGTGGGTACGCTGCCGCCCGGTCGCGTCACAGCAGCCCGTCCCGTTACAGCAGCCCCGCGACGGCGAAGCCTCCGGCGGCGGCGGCCACGGCGGCCGCTGCCGTGCCGAGGGCGTTGAGGAGGGCCAGGCCCGTGCGGCCGGACTGGACCAAACGGACGGTTTCGAAGCTCGCGGTGCTGAAGGTGGTGTAGCCGCCCAGGAATCCGGTACCGGCAATGGCCTGCAGCTCGGGCGGCGCCGCATGCAGGATCACGGCACCGGCCACCAGGCCCAGCAGGAACGAACCCGTGACGTTGATGGCAATGGTCCCTACCGGCAGGGCGGTCCTGATGTTGGCGCGCACCAGGCCGTCGACCACGAAGCGGGTGGCAGCTCCGAGGCCGCCGGCGAGTCCCAGCAGGATGATGGTCAGGGGGCTCACCGGGTTCCCTCCTTCTGGGGGCCGGCTGTGCCCGGCGGGGAGCTGGTCCGGGCATGCTGGGCTGCTGCCAGCCGGATGCCGGCCACGGTGGCCACGGCTCCGACCAGCACGGAGGCTGCCACGTAGATGAAGGCGTCGGCGCTGCGGCCGGCACTGAACAGGGTGGTGGTTTCCACGGCCAGTGTGCTGTAGGTGGTGAAGGCGCCCAGGAATCCGGTGCCCACCAGCAGCCGGACCAGCCGCAGCCGTCCCGCGTCCGGGCCCCGGCGGACCAGGGCCTCAAGCAGGGCACCCAGCAGGAACGCCCCCGCCAGGTTGATGACCAGGGTGGGCGCCGGCCAGCCGCCCGGCGCAGGCAGGATGCTGCCCAGCCCATAACGGGCCAGGGCGCCGAAGGTGCCGCCCACGATGACCACCAGGACGAATCCGGGGTGCAGGTGGACCGGCCGGTGGACGCGTGCCTCGCCCAGCGTCCCTTGGTCCGTGTCGCCGGCCGCCGTGGTCCTGGGGACGGGCTGCTCCATCAGTGGTCCGCTTTCGGCTGGTGCCTGGGGTGCGGGGCCAGCGGGACCACCAGGACGGGCCGGTGCTGGCGGTGGGTGAGATGGACTGCCACGGATCCCACGAGCAGTTCCTCCAGCCGCGCCCCGAGTCCGCGTTCCCGGGTGCCCACCACAATGACGGACGCGTCAGTGGTTTCCGCCAGCCGTCCCAGCGCCCTGGCAGGGTCCCCGGCCAGCGTCACGAAGGACCAGTCGATCCCGGTCCCGTCCAGGGCTTCGCGGAGATGGCCGGCGATGGAGGCGCTGATGCCTTCGATGTCGTCGTCAACCCCGTCGGGGTCGATGGGGCGGGCTTCCACCCTGCCGTCGGGCTCTTCAGCCAGGTAGGTGGTGACGTCCACGTAGGCGCAGACCAGCTTCACGCCCAGGCTGTGTGCCAGCTCGGCGGCACGGTGGGCGACGGCCAAGGGCTGGCCCGGCACCACTCCCATGAGCACCGGCCCGCTGATTTTCCGCGGCGCATAGGGAACGCCGGCGGTGGAGGGGGCTGGTTTCTCGGGCTCAGTCATGTGCTCTCCTGTTCGGCGGGGCAGGAAGACTGAACCGGGTGCGGGCACGGGTCACCTGCCTTCGTGTCAAAGGCAGGAACCATCAGCCATGTGGCGGTTCGAAGACCGCGCACCTGCGCAGGCCTTCCGGCGGGATCCATCACCGTGAACAGAGACTACAGGTATTCCCGCAGCATCCGCCACCACGGCTGCGGCCCGGGCGCCAGCCTAGGAGGCGAGGGCCGGGGGCAGCTCAGTCAGTGCCGCGACGACGATGTCAGGGGCCCGGAAATACGAGGGGTAGCGGGCGCCGGTCCTGTTGATCCAGGCGGTCCGCAGGCCGGCCCTGGCTGCCCCGTGGATGTCCCAGGGGTGCACGGCAACCAGCAGCATGCCGGACGGATCCGCTCCGGCCGATGCTCCCGCATACCCGTACGCGGCCTTGGCCGGCTTCCAGGCAGGGGCATCCTCCACCGAGAGGAGCAGCTCGAACTTGTCCCGGATGCCGCCGGCCACCAGCAGCCTGTCCGTATTGGCGGCCGCGCCGTTGGTCAGGGTGGCCAGCCGGTGCCCGGCAGCTGCCAGGGCGCGGACCCCGCCAGGGACATCCGGGTGAAGGGAAAGGTTCTGCATGGCTGCCATGACGCGTTCGACGGCGGTATCCAGGTTCCCGGAGACCCCTTCGGCTTCCAGCAGGGCGCGGAGGGCATCCTTGCCGATGGCGGCGAAGGCCTCGTTGTCACCGCTGGCGGTAAGGGCGAAGCCGTCCCGCAGGAGCGTGGCGAACCAAAGTTTTGCCAGCCCGCGGGGCGCGCCGATCTGCGCAAACACTTCGCCGAGCGGCGCCATGTCCGAGAGCGTTTCGTTGACGTCAAAGACGATGAGCAGTGGTTCTGCCATGTCTCCCCTTCTCATTCCAGCCGGCCGGTCAGGCCCCGCCGGCGGCTGCAGGCACGGCCAGGCTAGTCAGCAGTAGACCACACGGGAACTGCGGGGACTACCCTTCCGTTTGGCCCAGGCTGGCGAGGGCCTTACGCAGGCGCGTGCCGGCGTCGTCCGCCACTTCCTTGACGGAAGGGGCGCTGCTGAGCTGCGCCATGGTCTGCGGATCGATGGCTTCCACCGTGGTGGAGTCCGCGGCGCTGTTCCGGCGCACCACCACGTTGCAGGGCAACAAGGCACCCATTTCGGGTTCGGCAGCCAGGGCGCGGCTGGCAAGGGCGGGGTTGCAGGCACCCAGGATGACGTAATCCCCTACGGCGTCCGCGGCCTCGGCGCCAAGCTTGGCTTCGAAGGTGGACCGGACGTTGATTTCGGTCAGGATCCCGAATCCCTGCGCGGCGAGGGCTTCGCGGGTGCGCTCCAGCGCCTCCGCCCAGGGAAGGGAAACAGTGGTGGCCAGGGTGTAGGTCATGATGCTCCTTTAAGTTGCCGGGCGGTGCGGGTTTAGGGGGTGCTGAGGCTCGGGGCGCGCTGCGGCCCGCCGGTCAGGCGAGGGAGAGGAAGAGCTTCTCGAGGTCCTTCCGGTCCATGGTTTCGTCCTTCTGGACGATGCACTGCTCAAGCCCGGTGGCGATGATGGCGAAGCCGGCACGGTCAAGGGCCTTGGACACGGCCGCCAACTGGGTGACGACGTCCTTGCAGTCCCGGCCCTCCTCAAGCATCCGGGTCACAGCGGCGAGCTGGCCCTGCGCGCGCTTAAGGCGGTTGATCACGGGCGTGAGTTCGGTTGGGTTCAGTTCCATAAAGGGGTCTCCATCGATGGTGGGCTTGCCCTCAACTATATACCCCCATGGGTGTTTTGACTACCCCCGGGGGTATCTGTAATACTCGGTGAGGTATCCACCCGACCCTCTCCGAGAGGCCACCCATGACGTCCACTTCCAAAGCAACAGCTGTTACCGCACTCGCACCCGAGGCCCTCCAGTCCTGGATCAAGGAACACCAGGATCTTGTGGTGATCGACGTGCGCTCTGCCGCTGAATTCGAAACCATGCACATCCGCGGCTCCTACAACGTGCCGCTTCCGCTGCTCTCCGAGCACACCGACGAGCTCGCCGCCCGCCTGGGCTCCCGCGTTGTCCTGGTCTGCCAGTCCGGCGTCCGCGCCGAACAGGCCCGCCAGCGCATGGCCACTGTTGGCCTTGACACCGCCTACGTGCTCACCGGCGGGGTTCCCGGCTTCGCCGCCGCCGGCGGCGACGTGGTCAAGGGCAAAGACCGCTGGGACCTGGAACGACAGGTCCGCCTGGCCGCAGGCTCCCTGGTAATGCTGGGCCTGGCCGGGGGCAAGTTCGTCTCCCCCAAGGTCCGCATGCTGGCCGGCGCCATCGGCACCGGGCTGACGTTCTCGGCCGCGACCAACACCTGCGCCATGGGCAAGGCCCTGTCTGCCATGCCGTGGAACAAGGCCGCCAAGGAACCCACCCGCGAAAGCGCCATCCTGCAGCTTCCCGTGCAGCAGGCTGAAGAGGGCGCGGCAGCATGATCCCGGCCCTGGGTCTGGGGCTCGTCGTCGGCGTCGTACTGGGCGTAGTGGGCGGCGGCGGGTCCATCATCGCTGTTCCCGCCCTGGTGTACGGCGTGGGCATGAGCCCCGCCCAGGCCATTCCCACCTCGCTGCTGGTGGTGGGAATCTCCTCGCTGGCAGCGCTGCTCCCCAGGTTGCGGGAAGGCCTGAACTGGCCCGTGATCGCCCTGGTGGGGGGTGCCGGCATCCCGGCAGCCTGGGCCGGTGCGGCCGTGGGCAAACTGCTGGACCCGAACATCCTGATGCTGGCCTTCGCCGTGATCATGGTGGCCGCGGGCATCCGGATGCTCAGCAAGCCCCGTGAAAGCGAGGGGTCCTGCAGCACCGGGCCGAACCGGGCATTCCGGTCCTGCGCCCCCAAGGCCGTGGGAGTGGGCCTGCTGGTCGGGTTCCTCACCGGCCTGCTGGGCGTGGGCGGCGGCTTCCTCATCACCCCCGCGCTGACCATCTTCCTGGGCCTGCGCATGAGGCAGGCCGTGGGGACGTCCCTGGCCATCATCGTGGTCAACTCGGCTGCCGGGTTCAGCGCCCACGCCGCCGGCTACACCATCGACTGGGCCACCACCCTGGCGTTCGCCATCCCGGCGATCGTGGGATCGGTGGTTGCCGCCCGGTTTGCGCGGCGGCTGCACGACAAACACATCCGCATCTCGTTCGCGGTACTCATCTTCGCCGTCGCGGCGTGGGTCACCGCCGGCACGGTCACCGCCTGACCCATCCATAGAGGAGAACACCATGGGACTGATCGATTCCCTCAAGAAGGCTTTCAGCAAGCCCTACAAAACGATTTCCGTGGCCCAGGCAAAGGAACTCCTGGGTTCCGGGGCCACACTCATCGACGTCAGGTCGGCCCAGGAATGGCGGACCGGCCGGGCGCCGCAGGCCAAGCACGTTCCCCTGGACCGGCTGCAGGCCAGCACTGCAGGCATCCAGAAGACCCGTCCGGTGATCTCCGTCTGCGCCTCCGGCGTCCGCTCCGCCTCCGCAGCCCGGCTCCTCGCCGCCAAGGGGTACGACGCCTATTCGGTGCGGGGCGGCATGGCCGCCTGGCGCCAGGCCGGCGAACCCGTCCGCTAGCAACACCACCACCAGCTCCAGCCACAAACCACTTCGAAGGAGAACCACCATGGCTGAAATCACCATCACCGAAGCCGAACAGCGCCGCTCCACCGCCCGGATCCTCGACGTCCGCGAGGACTTCGAAGTCGCCGAGGGCATGATCCCCGGCGCCCTGCACATCCCCATGGGCCAGCTGCAGGCCCGCCTGGGCGAGCTTGACCCGGCCGTGCCCGTCATCGCCGTATGCCGCAGCGGCAGCCGCAGCGCCGCCGTCGCCGATGTTCTCAACGGCGTTGGCTACAAAGCGGACACCATGGCCGGCGGCATGACCGCCTGGACCCGCGCCGGACTCCCCACCACCTAGGCCCTGCCCCCGCGGCACGGAACAACCACAAACTTCGCCCGAAAGGACACGACAGATCATGGCAACCATCGACATCACCCAGCAATCCTTCGCCCAGACCCTGGAGGACAACGGCATCGTCTTCGTTGACTTCTGGGCAGCCTGGTGCGGTCCCTGCCGCATGTTCGCCCCCACCTACGGCGCCGCTGCCGAACGCCACCCGGACATCACGTTCGCCAAGGTGGACACCGAAGCCGAACAGGCACTCGCCGCGGCCGCAAACATCACCTCCATCCCCACCTTGATGGCGTTCAAGGACAAGACCCTGGTCTTCTCCCAGCCTGGCGCCCTCAACGCCACGGGACTGGAGGAAGTCATCCAGGCCGTGAAGAACCTGGACATGGACAAGCTCCGCGCCGAGGCCGGACACCAGCACGCCTGACCCCACACCAGCCACAAACCGCGCAGCAACAGGCCTCCTCCACCTGCTGCAAAGGCCATTCCGCAGGGAAACGCATAGGCCGCAGTGCACTTGTGGGATACCCCTGGGGGTATATATACTGAACTCAGAAAAACTTCCCAATCCCCTTTCAATGAAGGAGAGCACCAGATGCTTATCGAGCGCATTTACGACGAAGACCTCGCACAGGCCAGCTACGTCATCGGCTGCCAGGCCAAGGGCGAAGCCATCGTGGTGGACGGACGCCGCGACATCGCCGTGTACCAGGAGCTCGCCGCCAAGAACGGCATGAAGATCGTGGCCGTCACCGAGACCCACATCCACGCCGACTACCTCTCCGGCACCCGCGAACTGGCCGCCGCCACCGGCGCCAAGATCTACGTTTCCGGCGAGGGCGGACCCGACTGGCAGTACCAGTTCGAGGGCGAGCGGCTCTACGACGGCGACACCATCACCCTGGGCAACATCAATATCAAGGCAGTCCACACCCCCGGGCACACCCCGGAGCACCTGTCCTTCCTGGTGACCGACGGCGCGTTCAGCGACAAGCCCGGCTACCTGCTCTCCGGAGACTTCGTGTTCTCCGGCGACCTGGGCCGGCCGGACCTGCTGGACGAGGCAGCCGGCGGCGTGGACACCCGCTTCGAGGGCGCCAAGCAGCTCTTCGCCAGCCTCCGCGACAAGTTCCTCACCCTCCCGGACTACGTCCAGGTCCACCCCGCCCACGGCGCCGGCAGCGCCTGCGGCAAGGCCCTGGGTGCCATCCCGTCCTCCACGGTGGGCTACGAGCGCCTGTACGCCTGGTGGGGCCCCTACCTGGCCGCCAACGACGAGCAGGGCTTCATCGACGAGCTCCTCGACGGCCAGCCGGACGCCCACGCCTACTTCGGCCGCATGAAGCGCGAAAACCGTGAAGGCCCGGCCGTCATGGGCGGGCGTGCCCCGCTGCAGGAGCTGGACACCGCCGTCGTGGCCCAGGGCCTGGCAGATGACACCCTGACGTTCATCGACACCCGCTCCAACGGCGAAGTCCACCAGGGCACCGTGGCCCGGTCCCTGAACGTGCCGGCCGGCAAGTCAGTGGCCAGCTACGGCGCCTGGGTGGTCAACCCGGAAACGGACACGAACCCGCTGGTGCTCCTGGCCAAGGACCAGGAGCAGGCCCAGGACATGTGGGACCACCTGGTCCGCGTGGGCATCGACAACGTGGCCGGCTACCTGACCGGCATCGAGGGGCTGCCCACCTTCACCCCCAAGCTGATCCAGCCTGAGGAACTCGACGGTTTCGACGCCGCCATGGTCCTGGACGTCCGCAACAAGACCGAGCACAAGGCCGGGCACATCCCGGGCTCGTACCAGCTCAGCGGCGGCCGCGTCATGTGGCACCTTGACGAGCTGCCCATCGGTGGAACCATCGTGTCCTACTGCCAGTCCGGCGTCCGGAACTCCGTAGCCGCCAGCGCCCTGCGCCGTGCCGGGTACGACGTCGTCGAACTCGACGGCAGCTACGCCGCCTGGAACGCCTGGCAGAACAGCGTCCCCGCGGTCTAACCGGACCTGCCACCCCAAGACCGCCCGGGCAGGACCCCCCTCCTGCCCGGGCTCCGGGCCCGGGCGTGCCCCCACACGCCCGGGCCACCTTTATGTCCCCCTTCCACCGCCAGGAACGGAGCACCAATGCCGGACAGAACGCTTCCCCACGCCCCCGGGCCAGCCGGTCCCATGCTGGGCCTGCGGCAGAACCTTGCGCAGTTCATGCTGCTGGTTGCCGTCAATGCACTGGTGGGCGGCACCCTGGGCCAGGAACGCACCGTCCTGCCCCTGCTGGCCTCCCAGGAATTCCACCTGGACCTGTACACCGGCGCGCTGACGTACATCCTGGCCTTCGGCCTGTCCAAGGCCGGGATGAACTATTTCGCCGGCACCCTCTCCGACAAGTACGGCCGCAAACCGGTCCTCATCGCCGGCTGGCTGGCAGCGGTTCCCGTACCGCTCATGCTCATCTTCGGCCCGTCCTGGGGCTGGATCGTGGCCGCCAACGTCCTGCTGGGCATCAGCCAGGGGCTCACCTGGTCCACCGCCGTCATCATGAAAATGGACCTGGTGGGCCCCAGGCAGCGTGGGCTGGCCATGGGCTTCAACGAGGCCGCGGGCTACCTTGGCGTGGCCGCCACCGCGCTGGCCACCGGCTACCTGGCCACCTCCTTCGGACTCCGCCCCGCCCCGTTCCTGCTCGGAGCCGCCTATATCGCCCTGGGCCTGGGCCTGACGGTCCTCGCCGTCCGGGAAACCCACCAGCACGCCAAAACCGAGGCCATCCAGCATGCCGGCACCTCCAGCCGCGCCCATGCCGGCCTCACCACCAGCCAGGTGTTCACCCTCACCAGTTTCAAGGACCGCTCCCTCTCGGCAGCCAGCCAGGCGGGGCTGGTGAACAACCTCAACGACGGCCTGGCCTGGGGCCTCTTTCCCGTCCTGTTCGCCGGCGCCGGGCTGGACCTTGGCCAGATCGGCATCCTGGCCGCCGCCTACCCCGCTGCCTGGGGTGCCGCCCAGCTGGTCACCGGTGCCGCCTCCGACCGGTGGGGCCGCAAATGGTTCATCACGGCCGGCATGCTGGTCCAGGCCGTGGCGCTGGGTATCACCGCAACCGCCCACAGCTTCGGGCCCTGGCTCGCCGCCGCCGTCGTGCTGGGCCTCGGCACCGCCCTGGTCTATCCCACCCTGCTGGCCGCCATCGGCGACGTCGCGCACCCGGCCTGGCGGGCGCGCTCCGTGGGGGCGTACCGGTTGTGGCGCGACGGCGGATTCGCCGTGGGTGCCCTGCTCTCCGGCGTCCTCGCCGACCTTTACGGCATCCCCGCCGCCGTTGCCGCCGTCGCGGTCCTCACCGCAGCTTCCGGCGCCGTGGTGGCCATCCGGATGCGCGGCAACGACCACGCGGCGGGATAGCGCACGTCAGCCGGCCGGGGCAATGAACTGCCGGATCTCCGCCGCCATCCGGGTGGACTGCGTCCAGTGCAGGTAGTGGCCGCCTTCAAGGGGCAGGACCCGGTGCCGGGTGACGTTCCTGAGGAGGTCCTCCGCGGCGGCGGCCTTCGTGGCTGCCCGGCCGTCCTTTTCGTCCGCGATGAACGCCAGGACGGGCAGGTCGGCGGGATAGGTGACTCCGCGGAGGGCTGCCGCGTTGTTGCCGATGCGGGCTGTTTCATCGGCCACCGCGGCATTGCCCACGTTCCACAGCATCATGGTGCGCATCCGCTTCAGCTCTTCCTCCGAATAGGCGTTGCCGTCCGGATCGAACAGACCCGGTGCCACCGCGGCTACGTCGCGGACCAGCCCGGTGGCAGCCACCACCTTGACCCAGTTGATGCCGGGCTGTGCCTCCTCCACCGGGTGGTCGCCCGGCTTGGGAATGGTGGCGTCGATGCCCACCACCGCTGAAACTTCCGGGCGGTACCGGTCGGCGTAGTCCAGCAGGTAGAACCCGGCGATGGAGTGGCCGGCCAGGATGTAGGGCTGCCGGACCTGGAGCTTTGACAGGACCTCATGGAGCTCGTTGCTGATGTGCTCGTTGGTGCGGGCGCTGGCTTCCATGTCGCTGTAGCCATAGCCGAACCCTTCCACCACCATCACGTCGAAGCCGCTGAGTTCGCGGATCAGCGGGGCGAAGTCCAGGCCGGGTGCGGCGGTGCCCAGTCCGCTGAGCAGGATGATCGGCGGCCCCTGGTTCGAGTTTCCGTTGCGGACCACGTTCAGCGATCCCCCGGTCACCGCGATCCGCTCCCCGTAGGCGGGGGTGGTGGCCTTCTCGTGCGCCTCCAGGGCTGCGTTGGCCACCGCCGAGGCCAGGACCAGCCCCAGGACAACCAGCGCCGCGATCCCCAGCCGGCGGAGCCAGCGCCGCTTCCGCCGCGGTGTCATCCGTGCCGGGCGACGTAGGTGACCAGCCCGTCCACGGTGGCCACGGCCGGGTAGTCCGCCTCAGGGATGTCCACCCCCGTGGATTCCGCGATGACTTCCACCAGGCGGAGGAAGTCCAGGGAGTCCAGTTCCAGGTCCTGGCGCAGGCGGGCGCCGCCGTCCAGGTCGCCAGGCTCGACGTCGGGCGCTACTTTGCCGAGCGCTGCCTCCACTGCGTGGCGCGCGTCCTGTTCGTTCACGGCTCCTCCTTGAGTACGGGTCCAACAGTCAGGGTCCAACAGTCACAGGTCGCCGGGCTTCTGCAGCAGTTCGTCGATGCGGGCCAGGAACCGGCCGCCGCGCAGCCCGTCGCTCACCCGGTGGTCCGCGGACAGCGTGGCGATGGCCGCGTTCCGGATGCCCAGCATCCCGTTGTGAGCCCAGGGCTGCTCCAGGACCTTGCCGAAGCCCACCATGGCCACCTGCGGCGGGTAGATCACCCCGTACACGCTTTCGACGCCGAGATCGCCCAGGTTGGTCACCGTGAGGGTGGGGTCGGCCATCTCCGCGCGCTGCAGCCGGCCCGCCCGGGCCCGGCCCACCAGGTCGCGCAGCTGGTCCATAAGTTCGTCGAGCGTCAGGGTGTCGGCGTCGTGCAGGGCCGGGGCCACCAGTCCGCCGTGCCGCAACGCCACCGCCACGCCCAGGTGCACCGCGCCGCTGGGCTGGAAAGCGCCCCTGGTGAAGAACCCGTTCATGTCCGGCACCTCCTTGGCCGCGAGCGCGGTGGCCTTCAGCAGCAGGGCGGACGGCACCAGCCGGGAGGAGACCGGCCGCTGCTGGTTGGCGCTCTGCATCCACGCCATCGCGGCCGCCAGGTCCAGGGTGGTGGACAGGTAGTAGTGCGGGATCTCCTTCTTGGACCGGGACATCAGCGCGCCGATTGCCTGCCGCAGGGTTTCCGCTTTGCTGCCGGTGTCCTTCCGGCCGCGCCGTGGCGCTTCCCCCGCGGCTTTGTGCGGCGGTTCCGCAACTGGAGCTTCCGACGGCGGTGCTTCCGCCGGTTCCTCCGCCGCACGTTCGCTGGGTGGCCGCCCGCCGGGAATTTCCTCCTTGGGCGCCCGTTCCCGGGGAGGCACCGCGGCAAGCACGTCCTCCTCCGTCACGGCACCACCGGGACCGGTGCCCGCGATGGCCTGCAGGTCGACACCCAGCTCCGCGGCCAGCCGTCGGGCCAGCGGCGAGGACCGCACCCGGTGGGCTGCGCCTTCTCCCGGCATGTGCGCAGCCGAAGCCGGAGCAGCCCCCGCGGCGGCGCCGGGCGCAGCGGAGGTGCCGGGCGCAGCGGCGGCGCGTTCGACGTCGGCCCGGGTCACCTCGCCGCCGGGGCCGCTCCCGCTGATGCGTCCGACGTCGACCCCCAGCGTGTGGGCCAGGTGCCGCACCGGGGGCGGGGCCTTGGTGCCCGGTTCCGGTTCCGGTGGCGGGACTTTCGCCGGCGGCGTGACCTCTGCCGGGGTGGCGGTGATCCTGGCGATGGGGGTGCCCACGTCCACGGTGTCGCCGATGTCCACCAGGAACTCGGCCACCACGCCTTCCTGGAACGACTCGATGTCCATGACGGTCTTGTCCGTGTCCACGGCCGCCACGAGGTCGCCCTTGTGGACGTAGTCCCCGGGTTTGACCAGCCACTCCACCACCTTGCCGTGCTCCATGTCCGCGCCCAGGGACGGCATCCGGAACTCATCCACCGGCGCCCACGGCCCTTCGTGCGGCGGCCATGACCCGTTCCACCGACGGCAGCGCCGCCTGCTCCAGGTGCTTGGCGTAGGGGACGGGGACCTCCAGGCTGCACACCCGCTCCACGGGGGCGTCCAGGTCGAAAAAGGCCTGTTCACAGATCCGGGCCGCGATCTCGGCGGAGATGCTGCCGCTGCGCCAGCCCTCGTCCACCACCACGGCCCGGTGCGTCCTGGCCACGCTGTCCATGATGGTGTGGGCGTCCAGGGGGCGCAGGGTGCGCAGGTCGATGACATCGGCGTCGATGCCCTCCCCGTCCAGCTGCTCCGCGGCCTCCAGCACCAGGGGCAGTGTTCCGCCGTAGGTGATGAGCGTGATGGCGTCCCCTTCGCGCAGGACCGCTGCCTTGTCGATGCCCACGGCGCCGGCATCGTCGTCGAGCTCCCCCGCGACGTTGTACAGCGAGCCGTGCTCGAAGATCAGCACCGGGTCCGGATCCTGCAGCGCGGTCCACAGCATCCCGCGGGCGTCCGCCAGCGTGGCCGGGGCCAGGATGCGCAGCCCCGGGATGTGCGCGTACCAGCCTTCCAGGCTGTGGGAGTGCTGCGCCCCCAGCTGGCGGCCGGCGCCGGTGGTCATCCGGATGACGATGGGCACGTTGAACTGGCCGCCGGACATGTGCAGCAGGGTGGCGGCGTTGTTGATGATCTGGTCCAGCGCCAGCAGGCTGAAGTTGACGGTCATGATCTCGACGACGGGCCGCATCCCGCCCAGCGCCGCGCCGATCCCCGCGCCCACGAACCCGGACTCGGAGAGGGGTGTGTCGCGGATCCGGTCAGGCCCGAATTCCTCCAGCAGGCCCAGGCTCACGGCGAAGCTGCCGCCGTACCGGCCCACGTCCTCGCCCATGAGGAACACCCGTTCGTCGCGCGTCATGGCATCGCGCAGGGCCGCGCGCATGGCTTCCCGGTACGTGGTTTTCATCCTGCAGCCCCGCCTTTCCCTGCTGTCGTGCCCTGCTCCTCCGGACCCCCGCCACCTGCGCTGCCGTCGTCCGGCCGGTCGCTGTAGACGAACCGGCTGAGCTCGGACACCGGCTCCGGCGTGCCGTTCTCGGCAAATCCAACGGCGGTGCTGATCTCCGCGTCCACGTCCGCCTGCAGCGCGGCCCAGTCTTTGTCCGGGAGCTGGGCCGCCGCCTGCATGGCGGACTGCAGCAGGCTGATGGGGTCCCGTTCCATCCACCGGGCCACCTCGGATTTCTCCCGGTACAGTTCGGGGTCGAACATGGAGTGGGCGCGGAACCGGTAGGTGCGCAGCTCCAGGAAGTGCGGGCCGCCGCCGGACCGCACGGCGTCCACGGCACGCCGGGCGGCCTCCTCGACGGCGAGGACGTCCATGCCGTCCACCGCCCACGCCGGGATCTCGTAGCCGGCGGCTTTGAGGGCGATGTCCGTCTGGGATTCGGAGCGGCCCAGCGCGGTGCCCATGGCGTAGAGGTTGTTTTCGCAGCAGAACAGCACCGGCAGCTGCCACAGCGCGGCCAGGTTCATGCTTTCATGGAATTCGCCTTCGGCCACGGCGCCCTCACCGAAGAAGCAGGCCGTCACCCGTTGGCGCCCGGCCATCCGGTCCGCAAGGGCCAGGCCGACGGCGAGCGGCAGCCCACCGGCCACGATCGCGTTACCGCCGTAGAAGCGGGTGGCGGCATCGAAGAGGTGCATGGACCCGCCCCGGCCCCGGCAGCAGCCCTCCGCGTGGCCGTACATTTCGGCGAGGATGGCCCCGGCGGAGACGCCGCGCAGCAGGGCGTGCCCGTGTTCGCGGTAGGTGGCCACCACGGCGTCCTCCGGTTCCAGGGCTTCCATCACCCCTGCCGCCACGGCCTCCTCGCCGATGTAGACGTGCAGGAAGCCGCGGATCCTGGCGGCACTGTAGAGCTCGATGCATTTCTCCTCGAGCCTGCGCACCCGCAGCATTTGCCGCAGCAGGTGCACTGCGTGGTCCGCGTCCGGGATGCCCTGGCTCCTCAGCGTGGTCATGGCTGGTCCTTCAGGGGTACGGCGGCCCCTGCCGGGGACTCAAGCGTTGAGGTGTCGCCTTCCGGGAGACCAAGCTCGCGGGATTTCAGGAGCCGGCGCAGGATCTTGCCGCTGCGCGTCTTGGGCAGGGTGGTGGTGAAGTCCAGCAGCCTGGGTGCCACGGCGGCGCCCAGCCGTTTCCGCGCGAAGCCGATGATCTCCAGCTGGAGCTCCTCCGTGGGCTCGTTGCCGGGTTTGAGTTCCACGAAGGCCTTGACCACCTCGCCGGCCACGGGGTCCGGCACGCCGATCACGCCGGCCTCGGCAACGGCCGGGTGCTCCATGAGGCAGCTCTCCACTTCGAAGGGGCCGATCAGGTGGCCGGAGGACTTGATCACGTCGTCGCCGCGGCCGACGAACCAGAAGTAGCCGTCGCCGTCGCGCTTTGCCAGGTCGCCGGTGAGGTACCAGCCGCCGGCAAAGCAGCGCCGGTAGCGCTCCTCCTCGTTGAGGTAGCCGCGGAACATGGACGGCCACCCGGGGCGCAGCGCCAGCTCGCCCATGGTGTCCGGCCCGGTGACCAGGACTGCCTGGCCGTCTTTGACGATGGGTTTGCCGTCGGCGTCGCGGGCCACCAGGGCCGCCTCGATGCCGGGCAGCGGCCGGCCCATGGAGCCGGGCCGGATGTCCATGGCCGGGTAGTTGGCGATCATGATCCCGCCGGTTTCGGTCTGCCACCAGTTGTCGTGCACGGGCAGGCCCAGGACGTCCTGCCCCCACACCACGGCCTCCGGGTTCAGCGGCTCCCCCACGCTGGCGATGAAGCGCAGCGCGGACAGGTCATGGCCCGCGGCGCGCCCGGCGCCGGCCTTCATGAGCATCCGCAGCGCCGTGGGCGCGGTGTACCAGACGGTGACGTGCTGCTCGGCGAGGATCCGGTACCAGCGGTCGGCGTCCAGTTCCTCCTCGTCCACGATGGCGGTGACCCCGTGCACCAGCGGGGCGATGATGCCGTAGGACGTGCCGGTCACCCAGCCCGGATCGGCGGTGCACCAGTAGATGTCGTCCGGGTGCAGGTCCAGCGCGAAGCGGCCGGTGGCGTAGTGGGCGGCGACGGCGTCGTGGACGTGGATGGCGCCCTTGGGCGTGCCGGTGGTGCCGCTGGTGAAGTGCAGCAGGGCCATGTCCTCGGGCTGGGTGTCTGCGATCTCCCCGATGGGGTCAGCCTGGGCCAGGAGTTCGGCCAGGTCCAGGGTTTCCGGTTCGGGGCTGCCGTCGGCGTCCACCAGCAGGACGTGGCGGAGGTCGGGCAGGGAGTCCCGGACCGGCGCCACCTTCCTGCGGTACAGCGCCCGGGTGGTCAGCAGTACCCGGCCGGCCCCGAGGTGCAGCCGCTGCCGCACCGGTTCGGGGCCGAAAGCTGAAAAGAGCGGGCAGAAGACGCTGCCGTTCTTGAAGGTGCCCAGCACTGCGGTGTACAGCCCGGGGCTGCGGCCCAGGAGCGAAAAGACCCGCTCGCCGCGCCCCACCCCCAGGCCCTGCAGCACCGCCGCGAACCTGTTGGACCCGTCCGCAAGGCCGCCGTAGGTCAGGGACCGGGTGCCGCCGTCGGCCATCACGAACCGCAGCGCCTCCTTGCCGCCGCGGCCTTCCGCCACGTGCCGGTCCACGGCCTCGTAGGCGATGTTCAGGCCCCGGCCTCCGGGCAGCCCGGCCAGCGCCTGCCGTGCCTGGTCCCAGCTGAAGTCCCGCCGGGCGGCATCGTAATCCAGCAGGTTGGGCCGGACCGGGAAGGCGGCCACGTCCTTGGTGATGGCAGGCCAGCGCGTGGCACCCTCAACTCCGGCGGTCATGGTGCTCCTCTGGTCCATCATGTTCCTTTGGTTGGGGCTAGAACCCCGTGGGCTCGGTCTCGAACTCGGGTTCCCCCGGCTGGTATTCGTGGTGTAGCGGCCGCAGCGCCTCGGTCCGCGGATGCCAGAACAGGGCGTCGTAGCGGTCCCCCATCCGGGTGGGCACGTAGTTGCCCCTCTCCCGGTGCGGGTTGTACACCACTCCGATGGCCCGGTGTCCGCGCCAGGAACCGAGCCACGGACCCGTCCGGTCCGCCCCGAAGACCAGCACGGACGGTTCCCCCAGCGCCTCGTTGAGGAGGTCCTCGTGGCTGCCGTGCACCGCCGGCGGAACCTCCATGACCCATTCCGGGGAGCCCCAGGATTCGGCCGCCGTGACGGACCCGGCGAAGGACGCGAATCCGGCCAGCACCACGTCGCCGGGGTGGCGCTGGCGGACCAGCTGCCCGATGTTGACCATGCCGTCTTGGGCCATGTCCGTGGCGCGGGCATCGCCCACATGCGTGTTGTGGGCCCACACCAGCCCCTTGGAGCCGGGCCCGTGGTGGCGCGAGATGCGGTCGATGGTGTCGCTCATGTGGTGGTCGCGGATGTTCCAGGACTGCTGGTCGCCGCGGACCATGGTCCGGTAGTAGCGTTCGGCGTTGGTGGCCACGATGGCGTTCTGGACGGCGTCAAAAGCGGCCGGATCGTCCTGCGTCCTGCCCAGCGCCTGCCGCCGGACGGCGGCGAGCAGGGCCACCACGTCCGCCTCGCAGGACTGCGGGACCAGGCGGCTGCTCAGGGCATACCGCTGCGGGTCCTCGCGGAACGGGATAAAGCAGTGCCAGGCATGCAGTGCCGCCGGGAGGGCCTCACCGGCGTTGGCCTCCAGCCAGGCGAAGATTTCCCGCAGCGAGTCCCACAGGGAGTAGACGTCCAGGCCGTAGAAGCCCGTGCGCTGGTGCTCCGGAAGGCGCAGGTTCCAGGCGCGAAGCCAGGTGAGGAATTCCGCCACCTCGTGGTTGGCCCACATCCATGTGGGCCACCGTTCAAAGCCGGCCAGCAGCCGGCGGGCGTCCATGTCCTGCCCGGCTTCGCCGCGGACCCAGCGGTTGATGCGCCAGCAGTCGGGCCAGTCACCCTCCACGCCGATCCAGGTGAAGCCGTATTCCTCGATCAGGCGGCGGCTGAGCAGCGCACGCCAGTGGTAGTACTCCTGGGTGCCGTGGGATGCCTCGCCCAGGCATACGAAGCGGGCCGGGGCGGCGAGGCGGACCAGCGGTTCGAGGTCGTCGGGCGTGGCCAGAGGGTGGGCCAGGCCGCGGATCTGGGCGGCTTCCGCCGCACGTTCGGCCCCCCGTTCCTCCCAGCGGCCGGTGCCGGTGTTGCCGGTGGAAGCGTTCATTCCCTGGCCTCCGGCGCGTGCCGCCCCACCGGGGAGGGCAGGAGGTAGTGCCGGAACCAGTCCGCGGCAAGGGTGGCCGCCATGGCAAGGGTGCCGGGTTCCTCGAAGAGGTGCGTGGCGCCCGGGACGATCTCCAGCCGGGTGGGCGCCTGCATGAGCGCCATGGCCTGCCGGTTGAGGGCCAGCACCTGGGTGTCGGCGCCGCCAACAATCAGGAGGGTGGGGGCTTTTACGGCGGCGAGGCGGGGTCCGGCCAGGTCCGGCCTGCCCCCGCGGGAGACGACGGCGGCAACCTGGGCGCCGGGTTCGGCCGCGGCCCACAGTGCGGCGGCCGCGCCGGTGCTGGCGCCGAAGTAGCCGATCCGGCCGGCGGAGCCATCGTGCCGCGCCTCCAGCCAGTGGGTGGCGGAGGAAAGGCGGCGGGCCAGCAGGCCGATATCGAACACGTTGGCCCGGTTGACCTCCTCCTCGGGCGTGAGCAGGTCAAGGAGCAGCGTGCCCAGGCCGGCACCGTGCAGCACCGAGGCGACGAAGCGGTTGCGGGGGCTGTGCCTGCTGCTGCCGCTGCCATGGGCAAAGAGGACCGTGCCGTCGCACCGCGCCGGCAGGTAGAGGCTGCCGCGCAGGACCGCCTTTCCATCGGGAATTTCGACGTCGTCCTCCAGGCTGCCGTCTCCCCGGTACCCGTCGTTGTGGTGCGCCGGGGCGGCAGCGGCGTCCAGCAGCTGCACCACATCGCTGTCCTCGGTGGGTGAGAAGTCCCGGTAGTAGTAGCCCACGGCCTGGAAGTCCTGGGGCGAAAGGAGGCAGACGACGTCGTCCGGTTCCTTGAGCTCCACAATGGCGCGGGCGGGGGCAACGGGAACGGCAAGGATGACCCTGGCAGCGCCGAGATGGCGGGCCACCTGGCAGGCCGCGCGGGCGGTGGATCCGGTGGCAATGCCGTCGTCGACAATGACCACCGTGCGCCCGGTCAGGTCGATCCGCCGGCGCCCCTGCCGGAACCTGGCCACCCTGCTTTCCAGCAGGGCGCGTTCCTGCCGCTCCACCTGCTGCAGGTCTTCCTGGGAGACCCGGGCCATCGAGATGGTGCGCGGGTCAAGGACGCGGACGTTGCCCTCCCCGATCGCCCCCATGGCCACCTCGGGCTGGAACGGAACCCCCAGTTTCCGCACCACGATCACGTCCAGCGGCGCTTCGAGGGCTTTGGCTACCTCGAACGCCACGGGGACGCCGCCCCGTGGCAGGCCCAGCACCACGACATCCTGGCCGCGCAGGCCGGCCAACCGCTTGCCCAGCCGCCGCCCGGCGTCGGACCTGTCATGAAACGAAGCCATCGCCGTCACCCGTTGTGTGTGATTTCTTCCCCGGGCAGCGCGGCCACCGCGGGGTTCCAGGTCATCCGGAGGACGAAATGGGCATCGGAACTGCTCTTGGCAATCACCGCCCCTGCGTCCCCCGCGAGCTTCACGCCGAACTCGATCTGGATCTGTTCGGGGGTGAGTTCCGCCATGGCCTCCAGTGCTGCGCGGGCAGCGGGGCGGACGCTGGCAAGTGCATCTTCCAGGCGCCGGCCCGTGTCCAGGATCCCCTGTTCGTTGCGCGCGGGATGATCCACGCCGTAGCTGTTGTCCGCAGCCTCAACGAGCACGGTTCCGGATCCCACTTCGTAGCGCAGCACTTCGGTCATGGCGGATTCCTCCTGCTAATGCGAGACGCGGTAGGTGTGGCGGAGGTCGGTGCTGGGCTTAATGGCCACTGCTGTTACCACCAGTGCCACCGCCCCTGCGATCCATGACGTCCAGGCTGCGCCCGTTGCGCCCGTGTATGTCCCAAGCCATGGCGAGAGGACCAGTCCTGCGGCGAGGATGGCCTGCACGTATTCCATGGCCGGAGTTCCCGGCATGGCCAGGTTGATGATGCCGCTGACCACCAGGAGCCCGCCGAAGACGAGCATCAGGGTGGTGGACATGTTTTGCTGCCGCGTGAACAGGACCGCCACCGCGGTGAAGAGTCCGGCGGCGACCGCTACATAGTCCTGCCACCGATACCACTTTTTCACTGAACTTTCCTTTCTGATGTGGGCAGGACGCGTTGTGCGTTTCCAGCCCGCGGGCCTCAGCTTCCCGCGATTTAAGTCAACGCCTGCCGGTCATCCCCTTGTAGGGCAGAAAGACCTAGGGCGGCCCCGCACCTGCCGTCACCCCGATTCCCTGCCAACTCACAGCAATTGCCCCTGCAAAACGCGGTTACGGTGTGCAAGAGTGGCGGCAGCGCTGGGGCGCAGGTGAAGAACAGACCGCGGAGGCCGCCCGTGAACCGAAGATCAGTCCGTCCCTCCACTGCCATGCGGCTTCCTTCCCCCGCGCTGGCCCCCGTGCTGGCGCTGCTCCTGACCGCGCTGGTGGCGTGCCAGGCGCCGACGCCCGCACCGGCGCCCCAGACTGCCACACCGTCCGGCGATGCCACCCCGTCATCCAGCGCGCCGGCAACACCCACGGCAGGCGCAAAACCCACGGCAGGCACAAACTCCACGGCGAAGCCGGGGGACGCGGGAAAACCGGCCGGAACACCGCAGCACATCTTCGTGATCAACCTGGAGAACAAGGGGTACAGCAGTGTTTGGGGTGACAATTCCCCCGCTCCGTACCTCTCCGGAACCCTCCGGAAGAAGGGCGTGCTGCTGAAGAACTACTACGGGATCGCCCACAACTCGCTGCCCAACTACCTGGCCCAAATCTCCGGCCAGCGGCCCAACGACAGCACGGAACTGGACTGCCACACGTACACCGAGTTCAACGCCACCGGCACTGATCCGGACGGGACCCTGCAAGGCGATGGCTGCGTTTACCCGGAGGACACCCAAACCGTGGCCGGGCAGCTGGCGGCGCAGGGCAAGACGTGGAAGGGCTACATGGAGGATATGCAGCAGCCGTGCGAGCACCCGGTCCTGGGTGAGGCGGACAACCACATCAAGGCCACGCCGGAGGAGCAGTACTCCACGCACCACAACCCCTTCATGTACTTCCGCTCCATCACGTCGTCCCCGGACTGCGCCCGTAACGTGGTCAACTTCTCCGCGCTCAAGGACGACCTGAAATCCGTGGACACCACCCCCAACCTGGCCTACATCACGCCCAACCTGTGCCATGACGGGCATGACGGCACGTGCGCCGACGGCTCTGACGGCGGCCTGGGGACAGCGGACGACTGGCTCAAGAAGCAGGTGCCGGCCATCCTGTCGTCACCGGCGTACAAGCAGGACGGCATGCTGGTGATCACCTTCGACGAGGCCGAGGGCGACACAACCGGCCCCTCCGAGTCTGACCCTGGAACCCCTGCCGGTGGTACCGAGGGCGGAAAGGTGGGAGCATTGGTCCTCTCCGCGTTCAGCAAGGCGGGCACTTCCTCGGACCAGGCTTACAACCACTTCAGCCTGCTGGCCAGCATCGAGGACTTCTTCCATCTCCCCCGGCTGGGACTGGCCGGAGACCCGCGCGCGACGGCCTTTGGAGACGACGTCTATCGGAAGGAACCCTGAGGATGTGGCCGTCGCATGACGGACGGCGCCGGGCCCTGCTGGCAGGTGCCGCAGTGGTGGCTTTGGTGATCCTCGCCGTCGTCCTTCCCACAGCGTTCCGGGCCGGCCCACGCTCCCCGGCGCCGGGCCCACCTGCAGCAGCAACGGCCAATAGTTCACCGGGCGCCACTCCTGCGAGCGGAGCTGCTGCCCCGGACCCCGCCGGCATCGGGAAGATCAAACACGTCGTGATCATCACCCAGGAAAACCGGTCCTTCGACAGCTACTTCGGTACCTACCCGGGGGCGGACGGGATCCCGATGAAGGACGGCAAACCCGGCGTGTGCCTTCCAGACCCCGCCAACGGCGGGTGCGTTACCCCCTTCTACAATTCCGCGGACAGCAACGCTGGTGGCCCCCACAGCCACTCTGACGCCACCGCGGACATCAACGGCGGGGCGATGGACGGTTTTGTGGCCCAGGCAGAGAAGGGTTTGTCCGGTTGCACTGCTGCCAGTACCGACTGCCAGTACAGCGCGACCCTTCCAACGGATGTGATGGGCTACCACGACGGCCGGGACCTGCCGAACTACTGGGCCTACGCGCAGAACTTCACCCTTCTGGACCATTTGTTCGCCTCCGCTGCCTCCTGGAGCCTGCCGGCGCACCTTTACCTGGTCTCGGAATGGTCAGCCAAATGCACCAAGGCCGGGGACCCGTCGTCGTGCGTCAACGCACTGCAAAATCCAGACGCGGAACCGGAGCCGGAGATCATCAAGGACACGCTGATCGGCAGGTGCCAGGCCGGGATGGATCTGGACCCCTGCCGGGAGGCTCTGGAAGCTGCCGGCATCGACCCGGGCCTGGCCGCCCAGATTGACCAACTCATCGGCACCAGCTGCAAGCCCACCGATTCCTACGCCATCTGCCAGGCGGCGGTGGATGCCGCCCCGGTGTCCGACGACCTGAAGAAGAAGCTCACCGAGGCCGCCAAGAAACTGGAACTGCCTGACTACGCCTGGACAGACCTTACATTCCTGCTGCACAAGCACAACGTCCCGTGGGCCTATTACGTGTTCAACGGCACCGAGCCGGACTGCCGCAATGACGCCGCCACCTGCGATCCGGTGAAGCAGGATGCCAAGACCCCCGGCCTGTGGAATCCGCTGCTGTACTTCGACACGGTCAAGGAGGATGGCGAGCAGGGCAACATCAAGCCGCTGAGCGGCTTCTATGACGCCGCCAAGAACGGGACGCTGCCGGCTGTCACCTGGGTGGCGCCGACGGACAAAGTCAGTGAACACGCCCCTGCGAAAATCAGCACCGGGCAGGCCTACGTGGCAGGCCTCATCAACGCCGTGATGAGAGGGCCGGACTGGGACAGCACCGCCATCTTCCTCAGTTGGGACGACTGGGGCGGCTTCTATGACCACGAAAACCCGCCGGTGGTGGACAACAACGGCTATGGGCTGCGCGTCCCGGGCCTGGTGATCAGCCCCTACGCGAAGAAGGGGTTCATCGACCACCAGGTCCTCAGCCACGACGCCTACTTCAAGTTCATCGAGGACGATTTCCTGGGCGGCGAGCGCATCGACCCCGCCACTGACGGCAGGCCGGACGCGCGCCCTGACGTCCGCGAGAACAACCCGCAGCTGGGCGACCTGGCACAGTCCTTCGACTTCACCCAGGCACCGCTGCCGCCGCTCATCCTGCCCAACGCCACCACCTACTGACGCCGGTCCTTCCGCCCGGACGGGGAGATGGTCAATGCAGTGAGCGCGCTATGACGTGGCGAGCGTGCAGTCCGCCGCGTCCTCCACCACCCGTTCCAGGTCACCGGTGCGGTGCAGCACCTCCATCTGCCTCACGGCGCCGGTGCCGTCGGCCAGCAGCCTGTCCACCAGCTTCTCCACCCGCTTCAGGTCACCCATGTCCTCCAGCGCGCCCCGGACGTGGTGCAGCAGTGAATTCACGACGGCGAGCGCGGGCGCGGGGCGGTGCGTTTGGGGATCCAGCAGCTCACCCCGCAGGCCCCACCGGCTCGCCTTCCAGCCCGCCAGCCTGAGCAGCGCCGACGGGACGGACACGGGGTCGATCCCCTCCCGCCATTCCCTGGCAGCGGTTTCCACCAGTCCCCGGGCGATTCCCGCCAGCAGCACCGTGTTTTCCGGCCGCAGGCATACGTCTGCCACACGGATCTCCACCGTGGGATAGTGCCGGGAGAGCCGGGCATCGAAGTAGACCATGCCCTCGTCCATGGCCACGCCGGTGCTGACCATGTCATGCACCAGCTGGTGGTAGGAGTCCGGGGTGCCCAGGAGTTCCAGCGGTCCGGCGGACGGCCAGCGGTTCCAGACCTGGGAGCGGTAGCTGGCGTAGCCGCTGTCCTGGCCGTGCCAGAACGGGGAATTGGCGCTCAGCGCGACGAGCACCGGCAGCCAGTTCCGCATCCGGTCCAGCACGGCCACGGCCTCCTCCGGCGACTCCACCGAGACGTGGATGTGGCAGCCGCAGGTGAGCTGTTCCCTGGCGGTCAGCCCGTACTCCTCCATCATGGCCCGGAACCTGCGCAGCTGCACCGGATGGGGATCGGCAGGAAGCGGGGAGGTTCCCAGCGCGGCCACCCTGACGCCCACGTCCTCGGCCGCCTGGTGGGCAATGGCGCGGCCGGCCACGATGTCCTGCTCGAGTTTTGCCAAGGTGGCGTGCGGCGGGCTGACCACCTCGATCATTTCCTGCTGGAACTCGGCCGTCAGGACTGGCCCGGACGCGGCCTCCAGCGGACGGACGTAAAGGTCAAGGAGGGCGCCTGCCATCGGGACTGCTTCCCCGGTTCCGGGGTCCACCAGGAGCAACTCCTCTTCGATGCCGAACGTCCGCCTGCCTGCGCCCGCGCCGCCGGTGCCGTCATTGCCGTAGGTGTCCATCGTCGTCGTCCCCTATCCCCTGCACCGTTGCAAGTTCCTTCCAGAAGCACCCCAGCGTGACCGCACGGTCCACCTGGACGTCCATGCCCTTCACACCCCGTCGGAAGAAGATAATAATAAGCACCCTTATCAATGGGTGGGAAGGGGTGCCGCCCGGCGCGCCTCCGCTGTACTTCAGACCTACCCGCAGGTAAATTTGTACCGTGACGGGCGTCATACCCGTCCTCCCGGGCCCTTCTGCAAAGGCCCAGCGGGAGCAGCTGCTGTAGCCCAACGGCAGCGCCTTATGCAAGAGCGAAAGAGCCAAGCATGTCGGCCTCGCATTTCCAGCAATTCCTTGATGAAGCAACCACGCCCGATCCCTCCGGTGATTCCCCCCTTGGCCCCGATTGCCTTTACGGCCTTTATGTCAGCTGGGCGGCGCTGCACGGCCTGAGCCCCAAGCCGGACCAGGCCTTCCGCGCCGGGATGCTGCGCTGCGGCGTGGACGTCCGCAACTCCCGGCTCAGGATGACCGGCCCTGTGGCGGCCGACTACATCCTCAGCAGCTACCCGGCCGTCGCGTGATGGGCGGGTACTCCGGAAGCCGGCGCAAGGACCTGTGCGACGCGCTGGTCCACGACGGTCACTACGTCCACTGTGGGCAGGTGATGACGGCCAGCGGAGCCGAAATGCGCAGCATCCACGGCACCTACGGACAGGTCCCGGAAGTCCTGGGCGTCTACCTGGCCACCAGGGTGCTGCGCTGCGCCTGCGGCTTCCAGATCGAGATCCCGGACCAGGAAAGCCCCGTCCCGGACTGATGGCCTCCCCGACTGGCCGGCCTTGGCCGGGTCAGGGCGATCTCCGCAGTGCCCGGACAAAGGGCGCTTTGCCCAGGGGTGTGCGTTCGAGCCGGTCCACCGCCTGCACATCCACGGAAAGGCCGGCCACGCCTGCTGCCTCCAGTGCTGCCGCCACTTCCGTGCGCACTCCCTCAAGGGAGGCTCCGGGGACCAGGCCTGTGACCAGGACGCGCAGTCCGTAGGCTTCCTGGAGCACCTGCCATCCAGAGGCTGCCACGTCGTCGAGCACCAGGTGGAAGACGTTGGGGTGGATACTGACGATGCCTTTCCTGCCCGCGAGCTGGAGGACGTCCTCGAGGCGTCCTTCAACGTCCTCGAGCAGCTGGAAGGACCGGCCGCAGGGGCAGCCGCGCCCGTCCAGCCTGATGGTGTCCGACATTTCGTAGCGGATCAGCGGCAACGTGCGGGAGAACAGCACGGTCACCAGCAGCTTCGCCCCGGTGGTTCCCGGCGGAACCAGGTTGCCTGCGGGGTCCACCGGTTCCACGATGACCAGGTCCTCGTACACATGCCGGTTCCGGTAGGCGCAGGGGGAAGCGATCCCGGCTGTTTCAGTGGCGGCATAGACGTCGAACGGGGCGGTTCCCCAGGCCGCCTGCATCTCGGCCGCAGCCTGGGCGGTAAGCACTTCGGAAGCAGACATGATGCCTTGGGGTGCAATATGCAGCCGCCCCTCCCGCTGCTCGGCCGCCAGCGGCCCCAAGGCTGAGGCGTATCCCACCAGCACCCTGGGCTGGAACCGGTTGAGCGCTGCCACCGTCTCCTCCATGGGTGCTGTGACGTCCAGGCGGAGCGTGGGGACCAGCCGGGACCGGACAGAGGCACCCACGACGGCGGACTGGTGGCTGGGCGCCCGGGAGCTCACCAGCGCCGTCTTCAGTGGGCGGCGCGGCTTGGGTGCGATTCCGGCCCAGTCGTTGGCCCGGGCGTAGGATGCCAGGACCGAGGCCCACTCGGAGCGGTTCCAGGCAAATATCCCCCGGCCGCCAGTGGTCCCGGCCGTCGCGGCAACCCACCACCGTCCCCTGAACGGCCGGCCGGGATCACCACCGATTGCCGTGAGGGCACGCAGGTGGTCTTCAAGAGCGGCGCGGCTCAGGTCCGGCGTGGTTACCGCTTCATCAAAGTGCTCCATAAGGTCCGCTTTGGTGACGGACGGCAATTCCTGCAACGGTGCGTCGTGCAGACCGGCGTGCCGGTGCCGGTAGAACTCCGAGCCGGCATAGGTTGCCGCGCGCAGCCGGTGCAGCGCCTGTTCCTGGTGGGCGGCGATCCGGGCTGGATCCCACCCGTCCCTGCGGCGCCACGCCGCCCGAAGGGACAGCACCTGCGAGAGGAGACGGACGTTCATGGCAGGCTGCCGCATCGAAGCACGGCCGGGCCGGCGTTGCATTCGCCCTCGTCCAACTCCCCGTGGCCCGTGTCGTCGTCCCAATACATCATGGCCCTGCCCCTTCCGGCCTTGAAGCCGCAACACTCCCAGTGTTGATCTTCCGCGGCCCGCCCCTGCAGCGTCAGGGTCATAGGTCCCCGCGCATCGGCGATCCCGGGACGCACCTCCGACGTGCCTCTTCAAGCCTTTCGGGTAAGGGGATGCAAACCTTCGTGGCGCAGGGCGCGTGGCAGTGTTTTACTGCCAGCATGTCTGAAACCCTCAAGCTCAACCGCAATGAGCCCCACGACAGCAGCGTGGCTGCACGCCTGAACTGGCTGCGGGCCGGTGTACTGGGCGCGAACGACGGCATCGTCTCCGTCGCGGCAACCGTGGTGGGCGTCGCGGGCGTGACCAACGACCTGGCGCCCATCCTGGTGGCGGGCACCGCCGCTGTAGTGGGCGGTGCCGTGTCCATGGCCCTGGGCGAATACGTTTCCGTGAGCAGCCAGAGTGACAGCCAGCGTGCGCTGATTGAGAAGGAGCGCCAGGAGCTCCGGGACGATCCGGAAGGCGAACTGGACGAACTTGCCCACATCTACCAGGCGAAGGGCCTCAGCGAAGCCACCGCACGAACTGTGGCCGAAGAGTTGACGGCAAAGGACGCACTGAAGGCGCACCTGTCCGCCGAGCTGAACATCGACGAAGAAGAAGTGGTCAGCCCCTGGCACGCCGCCTTCGCCTCCGCGATCGCATTCACTGTTGGCGCCATCCTGCCCATGCTGGCCATCATTTTCCCGCCGGAGGAAGCCCGGATCCCCGTCACATTTGTTGCAGTCATCCTGGCGTTGGCCCTCACCGGGACCGTCAGCGCCAAGATCGGCGGAAGCTCCAAGCGAAAGGCCACCATCAGGCTGGTGGTGGGCGGGGCACTGGCGATGGCGTTCACCTTCGCGGTGGGCAGCCTGCTGGGCACCACCGGCATCGCCTAGCAGCCCGTCACTCCGCCCGTCCCACTGTCAGTCCGTACGGCCGCAAAACCCCTTCACATCAGCAACCTCCGCGCGTAGGGTGAACCACACAGCCGCTGGTCCTTCCGGGCCCGCGGTGGGCTCATGCAGTTGGGCTTCGGGAGCATGCCGGAGGGACCACAGGTGGGTAAGAGACCATTGAAGAACCGCGTGCGGCGCTTCGCGGCACTGGCCGCGGGCCTGATGGCCCTGCCCGCGCTGACCTCCTGCTCCGACCTGGTGTCCCGTGGCTTCCTTCCCGGTGCCCGTGACACCACCAACAACACCGAGCTGATCACGGACCTGTGGGTCAACTCCTGGATCGCTGCACTGGTGGTTGGCATCATCACCTGGGGGCTGATGATCTGGGTCATCGTGGCTTACCGGCGCAGGAAGAACACCGTGGGATTCCCGCCGCAACTGAGCTACAACCTCCCCCTGGAAGTCTTCTACCTGGCCATCCCGCTGATCGTCATCGGGGTCCTGTTCGTCTTCACGGACCGGGAGCAGCGGGCCATCGACGAGCGCTACCCCAACCCGGACGTGGTGATCGACGTCTTCGGCAAACAGTGGTCCTGGGATTTCAACTACGTCAAGGAGCAGGTCCACGAGGACGCCGGACAGCAGGCCCACCTGACCGGTGGCTATGGCGCGCCGGACCGGCTGCCCACGCTCTACCTTCCCGTCGGCAAGAAAGTGGAGCTGCATCTCCAGTCCCGTGACGTGCAGCATTCGTTCTGGGTGGTGGATTTCCTGCAGAAGCGCGACCTCTACCCGGGCCACGAACAGTACAACCCGTACATCAGCATTACGCCCAACCGCATCGGCGAATACATGGGCAAGTGCGCCGAACTATGCGGCGAGTACCACTCCGAGATGCTTTTCAAGGTCCGGGTGGTCAGCCAGCAGGACTATGACAGCCACATCGCCGACCTGAAGGCGAAGGGAAACACCGGCAACCTGGGCACAGACTTCGACAGGGCGCCGATATCAGCCCCTGCACCGCAGGCCATGGAACCAGCACAGTAAAGGACGGCACTGTAATGACCACCACAGGCCAGAGAATGGGCGGAACTGCGGCCACGGCTGCGCCGGCAGTGGTCCGGCGCCCCAAGGGCGCTCTTGTGGTCAACTGGATCACCTCCACTGACCACAAGACCATCGGCTACATGTACCTGATCTCGTCCTTCGTGTTCTTCTGCGCGGGCGGGGTCATGGCGCTGCTCATCCGCGCGGAACTGTTCGAGCCCGGCATGCAGATCCTGCAGACCAAGGAGCAGTACAACCAACTGTTCACCATGCACGGCACCATCATGCTGCTGATGTTCGCCACCCCGCTGTTCGCCGGCTTCGCCAACGTGATCATGCCGCTGCAGATCGGCGCGCCCGACGTGGCGTTCCCCCGCCTGAACGCGCTGGCGTTCTGGTTCTTCCTCTTCGGCTCCACCATCGCCGTGTCCGGCTTCATCACCCCGCAGGGCGCTGCATCCTTCGGCTGGTTCGCCTACGCACCCTTGTCCAACACCACGTTCACCCCGGGCATCGGCGGTGACCTGTGGGTCTTCGGCCTGGCGCTGTCAGGGTTCGGCACCATCCTGGGCTCGGTCAATTTCATCACCACCATCATCTGCATGCGCGCCCCCGGCCTCACCATGTGGCGGATGCCGATCTTCACCTGGAACACGCTGGTCACGGCCATCCTGGTGCTGATGGCGTTCCCGCCGCTGGCCGCCGCCCTGTTCGCCCTCGGCGCGGACCGCAAGTTCGGTGCGCACATCTTCGATCCCTCCAACGGCGGCGCCATCCTTTGGCAGCACCTGTTCTGGTTCTTCGGCCATCCGGAGGTGTACATCATCGCGCTGCCGTTCTTCGGCATCGTCTCCGAGATCTTCCCGGTGTTCAGCCGCAAGCCCCTGTTCGGCTACAAAGGCATCGTGTACGCCACCATCGCCATCGCGGCCCTCTCGGTGACGGTATGGGCCCACCACATGTATGTAACGGGCGCGGTGTTCCTGCCGTTCTTCGCGTTCATGACCATGCTCATCGCGGTGCCCACCGGCGTGAAGTTCTTCAACTGGATCGGCACCATGTGGGGCGGCTCCCTGACCTTCGAGACGCCCATGCTGTGGAGCATGGGGTTCCTGGCCACGTTCCTCTTCGGCGGCCTCACGGGCATCATCCTGGCCTCGCCGCCCATGGACTTCCACGTCTCGGATACTTACTTCGTGGTGGCACACTTCCACTACGTGGTGTTCGGCACCGTGGTGTTCGCCATGTTCGCCGGGTTCTATTTCTGGTGGCCCAAGTTCACCGGCACCATGCTCAACGAGCGCCTGGGCAAGATCCACTTCTGGATGCTGTTCCTGGGCTTCCACGCCACATTCCTGATCCAGCACTGGCTGGGCGTCCTGGGCATGCCGCGGCGGTACGCGGACTACATGCCGGAGGACAACTTCACCTTCATGAACCAGTTCTCCACCATTGGCTCCTACCTGCTGGGCGCGTCCCTGATCCCGTTCTTCTGGAACGTCTTCATCACCTGGCGGGCCGGGAAGAAGGTCACTGTGGACGATCCCTGGGGCTTTGGCGCATCCCTTGAGTGGGCCACATCCTGCCCGCCGCCACGGCACAACTTCACCTCCCTGCCCCGCATCCGGTCCGAGCGCCCCGCCCTGGATCTGCACCATCCCGAGCTGAGCATCCGGCTCCATCCCTCCGAGGACGCACCAGGGGAAAGCATCCTGGGGGCGGCGGACATCGGGGAACGCGACGTCCACGACCCCAACCCGAACAAGTAGCGGGTCTGGCTGTCGGGGCACCCCCCCTTCGCGGCCAGTCCCCCTATCCGGCGTCGCGCATCCCAAGCCGCCCACGTACCCTTGACCTCGTTCCCCGCGGATGGAAGCCTGTGAAGATCGCGGTGGGCCTCAAGCAACGGGGTTTGTTCCTCCCAGGGGCATTCCCACTGCCGGCCAAGCACAAAGGCGGCACGAATGCGCGCAATGGTGTACCGCGGCCCTTACAAGATCCGGGTCGAAGAAAAAGACATTCCCAAGATCGAGCACCCCAATGACGCGATCATCCGGGTGACCACCGGAGCCATCTGCGGCTCCGACCTTCACCTCTACCACGGCATGATGCCGGACACGCGGGTGGGCAGCACGTTCGGCCATGAATTCGTGGGGGTGGTGCACCAGGTGGGCTCCTCGGTGCAGAACCTGATCCCCGGTGACCGCGTGATGGTGCCGTTCAACGTCTACTGCGGCTCCTGCTGGTTCTGTTCCCGCGGCCTCTACTCGAACTGCCACAACGTCAACCCCAATGCGACGGCCGTGGGCGGCATCTACGGCTACTCCCACACCTGTGGAGGGTACGACGGCGGCCAGGCAGAGTTCGTGCGGGTACCGTTCGCAGACGTGGGGCCCGGCAGGATCCCGGACTGGATGGATGAGGAGGACGCCGTGCTGCTCACCGACGCCCTTCCCACCGGCTACTTCGGGGCGCAGCTGGGCGACATTGTGGAAGGCGACACCGTGGTGGTGTTTGGCGCGGGACCCGTGGGGCTGTTCGCGGCCAAGTCCGCCTGGCTGATGGGCGCCGGCCGCGTCATCGTCATCGACCACCTGGACTACCGCCTGGAGAAGGCCCGGGACTTCGCCCACGCCGAGACGTTCAACTTTGCAGAGTACGACGACATCGTGGTGCACCTGAAGAAGGAAACCGACTACCTGGGCGCCGACGTCGTGATTGATGCCGTGGGGGCCGAGGCGGACGGAAACTTCCTGCAGCACGTCACGGCATCAAAGCTGAAGCTGCAGGGCGGCTCGCCGGTGGCGTTGAACTGGGCCATCGACTCGGTCCGGAAAGGCGGAACAGTCTCTGTGGTGGGCGCCTACGGACCCATCTTCAGCGCCGTGAAATTCGGGGACGCCGTGAACAAGGGGCTGACGCTGCGGATGAACCAGTGCCCGGTGAAACGGCAGTGGCCGCGACTGTTCGAGCACATCCGGAACGGATACCTGAAGCCCAGCGACCTGGTGACGCACCGGATCCCGCTGGAGCACATAGCCGAGGGGTACCACCTCTTCTCGGCCAAGCTGGACAACATCGTCAAGCCCCTCATTATCTCCGCCACAGCCTAAAGGGAGTGCACCATGACTGAACCGGCAACCCCATACATGGCAGGCAGGTCCGCCACCCCCGAGGCCTCGGTGGCGCTGCGCGCCCGCATCCCGGGCTGGGGCGTGGATCTGGACCCAAAGGACCGGCCGTCGTTCCCCCGGGAACAGCCGGGCATCGCGACCGGAGCGCACTGGAAATTCCCGGACCGGCAGCCTGAGGACCAACCGCGTGAACGGTCCATCGAGCACGCCATGCTGACACCCGCTTTTGGCACGTCGGTCCCCCTCAAGGGGGCCTCAGGCGCCATCCGGCGGTACGCCTACGGGAGGTACAGCGAAGGCCGGGCGGCTCACTGGCTGTTGCTGATCGCCGCGGACCGCGTGGACGCCTGGGAAAACCACCTGGCGTCCTTCGCCTCGCTGCGCCCTGACAACCCTGTGACCGAGACGGGGATCGGCAGCGAGTTCTCCGGCCACGGGTTGGCGTCACGGGCCGGACAACGGGTGGATGTGAACCACTCCTGGATGGACCCGGTGATCGTTGCCGGGCCGTGGGTACTGGCCGGGCTGGCCGGTGCCGCAGTGCTGCGGGCCGTCCGCCGCGGCCACTGATGAGAGCTCATAATTACGTCACGTCGTGGTTTCGTAATTGATGTGAACCTCGTCACTTAAAGCGCTTTCCGGCTTGGTGCTTAGGTTTGCCTACCCTACAGTTTCCTGACATAGGCAACATTCGTGTTGCCTAATAGGACTTAGGTTCAAGCAGACTTTTTTCCCCACCGAAAGCAGCCTCAATGAAGATCCGCAACAGCGCGCTGGCCGGCATCGCACTCGCCGCCACCGCAGCTCTCGGCCTGACCGCCTGCGGCGGCGGCACTCCTGCCGGCGGCACCTCGTCGTCCGCCTCCAACGGCGCCGCCTCCGGCGGGATCACGGTGTACAACGCCCAGCACGAAAGCCTCACCAAGGAATGGGTGGACGCCTTCACGGCGGAAACCGGCATCAAGGTGACCATGCGCCAGGGCTCGGACACTGAGCTCTCCAACCAGATCATCCAGGAAGGCCAGGCCTCCCCTGCGGACGTGTTCCTCACGGAAAACTCCCCCGCGATGACGCAGGTTGAGAACGCCGGCCTGTTCGCGGACGTCAACAAGGACACCCTGGCCCAGGTTCCCGCCGAGTTCGCACCGTCCACCGGCAAGTGGACGGGCATCGCCGCCCGCTCCACCGTCCTGGTGTACAACAAGACCAAGCTCACCGAGGACCAGCTGCCCAAGTCCATGCTTGACCTGGCCAAGCCTGAATGGAAGGGCAAGTGGGCCGCATCCCCCACGGGCGCAGACTTCCAGGCCATCGTTTCAGCGCTGCTGGAGCTGAAGGGCGAGTCCGCCACCGAGGAGTGGCTGAAGGGCATGAAGGAAAACTCCAAGGCCTACAAGGGCAACAGCACGGCCATGAAGGCCGTCAACGCCGGTGAAGTGGACGCCGCCCTGATCTACCACTACTACTACTACGGCGACCAGGCCAAGACCGGCGAGAACTCCAACAACGTCACCCCGTACTACTTCAAGAACCAGGACCCGGGCGCGTTCCTGTCCGTCTCCGGCGGCGGCGTGCTCAAGTCCTCCAAGAACGCTGCCGCTGCGCAGGAGTTCCTGAAGTTCATCACCGGCAAGAAGGGCCAGGAAGTCCTCAAGAACGGTACGTCCTTCGAGTACGCCATCGGCTCCGACGTCCCCGCCAATGACAAGCTGGTTCCGATCAAGGACCTGCAGGCTCCCAAGGTTGACGCCGCCAAGCTCAACTCCGAAAAGGTCACCGATCTGATGACCCAGGCCGGACTACTCTAATTCCGTGACCTCCGATCTATCGGCTCCCCCCAGGGCGGGCACGACGACGGCGGGCCGGGGCAGCAGCCCCCGCCCGCCTTTCGGCGTTTCCGCGGTGTCCGTCCTGGCGGTGCTGATCGCCCTCTTCTCCCTCGTCCCGCTGGGGTACGTGGCGTACATGACGGTGGCAACCGGGTGGGATACCGCCGTCGGCCTCATCCTGCGGCCCCGCGTGGGGGAACTGCTGCTGAATACCCTGCTCCTGATGGCCGCCACCATCCCGCTGTGCCTGCTGCTTGGCGTGGCGGGAGCCTGGCTGGTGGAACGGACCAGGCTGCGCGGCCACCGGGTGTGGGCCGTGCTGCTGGCCGCCCCGCTGGCCGTCCCGGCGTTCGTCAACAGCTATGCCTGGGTCTCGGCCATCCCGTCGCTGGGCGGGCTGGGTTCGGGGATCCTGATCTCCACGCTGTCCTATGTCCCGCTGGTGTACATCCCGGCCGCAGCCACTTTAAGCCGGCTGGACCCCGCCATTGAGCAGTCCGCCGCAGCGCTGGGGCTCGGTGCCTGGCGGACCTTCTTCCGGGTGGTCCTTCCCCAGCTCAGGATTGCGCTGACCGGCGGGGCGCTGCTGGTGGGGCTGCACCTGCTGGCCGAATACGGCGCGTTCGCCATGATCCGGTTCGATACCTTCACCACCGCGATCATGACCCAGTACCAGTCCACCTTCAACGGCGCGGCGGGAAACATGCTGGCCAGCGTCCTGGTGTTCTTCTGCCTGCTCCTGCTGCTCGCTGAAGTCCGCAGCCGCGGCTCCGCGCGCTACGCCCGGATCGGCTCAGGCGTTCAGGCCAAGGCGCTGCGCCTGCCCCTGCACGCGTACCAGATCCCCGCCCAGATCTTCCTGCTGGCGCTGACCGCCCTGGCCTTCGGCCTCCCGCTGTACTTCGTGCTGCGCTGGATCCTGGCAGGCGGGGCGGACGTCTGGACAGCATCCGAATTCCTCCCGGCGCTCGTCACCACGTTCAGCTACGGGCTCGCCGGCGCCGCTGCCACCACCGTGGTGGCCTTCCCCATGGCCTACCTCGCCGTGCGCCACCCCGGCTGGTTCAGCAAGTCCCTGGAACTGTCCAACTACGTCACCAGCTCCATGCCAGGCATCGTGGTGGCGCTGGCGTTCGTTACCGTCAGCATCCGCATGGTGCCCGGGATGTACCAGACCGCGGGGCTGCTGGTTGCGGCGTACGTGCTCCTGTTCCTCCCCCGGGCCCTGGTGAACCTGCGGGCCGGACTCGCACAGGCCCCCAAGGAACTGGACGAGGCCGCCCAGGCGCTCGGAAAGCCGCCGCTGCTGGCCTTCATCCGCGTCACCCTGCGGCTCACTGCCCCTGCAGCAGCCGGCGGGGCAGCCCTGGTGTTCCTGGCCATCGCCAACGAGCTCACCGCCACCTTGCTCCTGTCCCCCAACGGCACCAGGACACTGGCCACCGAGTTCTGGAGCAAGAGCAGCGAGATCGACTACGCCGGCGCCGCGCCCTACGCGCTGCTGATGATCGTGCTTTCCGCCCCCATGACCTACCTCCTCTTCCAACAGTCCAAGAAAGTAGCCGGACAGTGACAGCACCCTCAACCCGCAGGCTGCCCGAGCCTCGGGTGGCACCCTCCGTGGCCGCAACCACCAACAGCCACCTGCAGATCACGGACGTCACCAAGAACTTCGGATCACAGGCGGTCCTGAGGGGCGTCAACCTGTCGGTGGCCAAGGGCGGAACCACCGCCATCGTGGGCCCCTCCGGTTCGGGCAAGACCACCCTCCTGCGCCTGATCGCCGGGTTCGAACACCCGGACACCGGGACCATTTCGCTCAACGGCACCACCGTGGCCGGTGACGGTGCCTGGCTTCCGGCGCACAAGCGGCAGATCGGGTACGTGGCCCAGGACGGCGCCCTGTTCCCGCACCTTACCGTGGGCCAGAACGTTGCCTTCGGCCTCAACGCAGCCAGGCTCGAGGGCGGCCGCCGCGCCGTCACCGCCCGCGTGGCGGAGCTGCTGGAAATGGTGTCGCTGGATGCTTCCATGGCCAAGCGCCGGCCGCACCAGCTCTCCGGCGGCCAGCAGCAGCGGGTTGCCCTGGCCCGGGCGCTGGCCCGTGAACCGGAGCTGATGCTCCTTGACGAGCCGTTCTCCGCCCTGGACGCGGGGCTGCGCGTGGCCACCCGCCGCGCCGTGGCCAAGGTCCTGGCCGAGGCCGGCGTCACCACCATCCTGGTCACCCACGACCAGGCCGAGGCACTCTCCTTCGCGGACCAGGTGGCCGTGATGCGCGGCGGCAAACTGGCCCAGATCGGCAATCCCTTTGTGGTGTACACCCGCCCTGCGGACCGGGCCACCGCCGAGTTCCTGGGCGACGCTGTCATCCTGGACGCGTGGCTGGAAGGAACGCTGGCTACCTGCTCGCTGGGCGCGATCCCCGTGCGCCGGCCCCCGGCACAAGGACGCGTGCAGCTGATGCTGCGGCCCGAGCAGATCCGCATCGCCGAGGACGGCCCCATCCGCGGCGTGGTGGTGGACACGGACTACTTCGGCCCCGAAACCACCGTGCGGCTGAAGCTGAACGTGCCAAAGGAAGTGGCGGAGCACGCCGACCACCGCTACCCGGGCGGCGGCGAAGTGATCACCATCCGGCACTGGAACGCCTCGATCGCCCGTCCGGGCATGGAGCTGTGCCTGCGGGTGGTGGGCGAAGCCGTCGCGTTCCCCATGGACGAGTAGTCCTCCCCAGCCACACGCGTCACAGAAAAAACACCGGGCGGAAACACTGCGGCAACCTGTCCACGGCAAGCTGGGCTTACGGGGATACAACAGCAGGAGGCAGCCCATTATGGAGGCACAAGGACTTGGCACCGCCCAGCTCCGCATCGGGGACCAGATCGAGGCGTGGCACCGGGGCAGGCTTTTCCACAAAGGCCGGGTGACCGACGTCGTCCCGGCCCTGGAACTCTTCTGGATCCTGGACGCCCGGACCGGCACGCGCAAGCTGCTGGACCCGGAGGCCCTGGAGATCCGCCACGTGGACCCTCCGGTCACGCTGGAGGTTTCAGCCAAACCCCAGCCTCCGGCCAAGCCCCTCGCCACCGCCTAGCGCGGGAGCGTCAGGTGCGCTCCTGGTAGACGTCCGGGACGCCGTCGTGGTCAGAGTCCACCTGCTCCAACTCTTCAGCGATCCGGTACTGGCGGTTGCGGGTGCGCAGGACAGCCGTTGCCAGCAGCGCGGCGATCAGTGAGGCGGCCAGGATACCCACCTTGGCATGGTCGTCGTGGGGGCTGCCGTGGCCGAAGCTGAGCTCTGCCACCAGCAGGGAGACGGTGAATCCGATCCCGGCCAGCAGCGCAACGCCGAACACGTCGATCCACTTGAAGGAGCTGTCCAGGCTTGCCCTGGTGGCTTTGGTCAGGATCCAGGTGGTGCCCATGATGCCGATCGGCTTGCCCAGGACCAGGCCCAGGATGATGCCCAGCGCCACGGGATCGGACAGTGCTGACCCCAGGCCCTCCCAGCCGCCCACGGCCACGCCGGCGGAAAAGAACGCGAAGATGGGAACGGCCACGCCGGCGGAGATGGGCCGGAACCGGTGCTCGAAAATCTCGGCAAGCCCGGGGCCGGCTTCGGGGCCGCCGGAGGCCTGCGACCGGATCACGGGAACGGCGAAGCCCAGGAGTACGCCGGCAACGGTGGCGTGGATGCCCGACGCGTGCACCAGGGCCCAGGTCACGCCACCCAGCGGCAGCAGGATCAGCCAGGCAGCGGCTGCGTGGCGGCCGAAGAACCGGCGGTACTTCTGGGCCAGGAAGGCGTAGATGGCCAGCGGGATGAGCGCCAGGAGCAGCGGGGTGGCCTGGATATCGCTGGAGTAGAAGAACGCGATGATGGTGATGGCGATGAGGTCATCCACCACGGCCAGCGTCAGCAGGAAGATCCGCAGGGCGCTGGGCAGGTGCGAGCCGATGATGGCCAGGACGGCAACGGCAAAAGCAATGTCCGTTGCCGTGGGAATGGCCCAGCCGCGGAGCGTTTCCGGACTGGAAAGATTGACGACGGCGTAGATCGCCGCCGGGACGGCCACGCCTCCCACGGCGGCCGCCACCGGAACTATCGACTTGCTGATTTGGCGCAGGTCACCGGCCACGAATTCGCGCTTGAGCTCCAACCCCACCAGGAAGAAGAAGATGGCCAAGAGGCCGTCCGCCGCCCACGCCCCGAGGCTCAGTTCCAGGTGCCACGGTGCGTAGCCCACCTTCAAGTCCCGCAGGGCAAAGTAGCTGTCCGACGCCGGGGAGTTGGCCCAGATGAGCGCAATAACGGCAGCAGCCACCAGGAGGGCGCCGCCCACCGTCTCCTTGCGGAGGATCTCACCGATCCGCAGTGCTTCGGCGTAACTGCCGCGGGAAAAGACGGTGGAGCCAAAGAACGTGTTCCGGCGTGGGGTGGGCGGGGTCGTGTTCATGCGTGCGTCCTTAAATCCGGGTTCGACAAATCCATGCCGACCAGACTTCCCGGCGCACCTTTCGTCCATTCTACGGGGCGTGGCAGCTGGCCCCTAAATAGCGACTCCGGCAGAAATATCAGGTTTTTGTGGGGCAATTCACAGAAAGACCCATCCTCGAACACCTGTGGCACCGAACCATTAATGTCCCTCATCCGGGGCAAACCGTCACACGCATGAGGAGAATGCTTTCCGATGAACAAGACACTTCGATTCCTCGCAGTTCCCACCCTGGCCCTGGGGGCCCTTGCCCTCTCTGGTGGCCCTGCCTCCGCAGCCGACCACACCTACCAGTCCACCTTGTCCCAGATCAACGGCAGCTCGGCCTCAGGCACCATCATCGTGGATGTCACCGGCAACCAGGCCCACGCCGTCCTTAAGGTCTCCGGGCTGGCCCCGACCTTCAACAACGCCCCTTACCCGCACGTGCAGCACATCCACGGCGGCGCCCAGGGTACGTGCCCTGCACCGTCGGCCGACAAGGACGGCGACGGGGTCGTCTCCACCACCGAAGGCGCGCCGGGCTACGGCGGGATCGTGACCACTCTGTCCACCAGCGGCGACACCAGCCCCGCCGCGGGCCTTGACCTAAAGCTCGCCGGCCAGGGAGCCAGCTACACCGTTGACCGCACGTTCGACCTCAACGCCGAGACCAAGGCTGCGCTGGAAGCCGGCACCGCGGTGGTGGTTGTCCACGGGCTGGATCCCGCCACCCTCAGCCCAGCCGGGCAGGCCGCCAAGTCCGACCTCGTTCCGAGCCTCCCACTCGCCGCCACCTCTCCCGCCCTGTGCGGCACCCTGAAGGCCGGCCAGATGAAGATGCCGGCGGGCGGCGCCGATACGGGTGTAGCCCAGCAGGCGGGCGGCGTTGATGCCGGCACCCTCGCCCTGGGCGGCGGCCTGGTCCTGGCAGCGGCTGCCGGCGGGGCCTACGTGGTCCGCCGCCGCGGTTCCGGTTCAGCAGCCTAAGTCCGGCTGGCTGGACCACGCTGTGTTCTTCCTGAATTCCGGCAGCCGTGGGAGCCTCAGGGCTCCGGCGGCTGCCGGGCTTCTCTTCCTGCTCACCTTGGCCGGCTGCGGCACCGTTCCCGGAACGTCCGACGCCGGCCCTGCCCCTTCGGCGTCCACCCCGCCCTCCAGCGTCACGGCTCCGTCCGTGTCCGGCGCTTCGCCGCCGTCGTCTGCACCCGGCGGCCCGCCGGCAGAGGCCGCACCTGCCGCCGTCGGACCTTCCCTGCCGCGGTCCGAACCGGTGGTCCTGGACATTCCGTCGATTGGCCTCCGCACCGATTTGCTCAGCCTGGGCCTGCGCACAAACGGGTCTCTGGAGGTACCGGAGGACACTGGCAATGGTGCCCCCGCCGGCTGGTACAACGGCTCGCCAACTCCGGGAGAGGGCGGCCCGTCGGTGATTCTGGGTCACGTCAATGCCCTGGGCGGCCACAAGGGTGTCTTCGCCGACCTCCGCAAACTCGCGCCGGGATCCGACGTCAATGTCGCGCGGGCCGATGGCAGCACGGCCACCTTCACAGTGGAACGCGGCGCCCTCTACAGCAAGGACAGTTTCCCCACGGTAGAGGTTTATGGAAATACGGCAGGCCCGGAACTGAGGCTCATCACGTGCGACGGCTATGACCCCGCCACCGGCCTCTTCGACGACAACTACGTTATTTTCGCCAAGCTCAAAGCCTGAACGGACAGCTCACAACCGGCCGCCACAACGGGACGGCAAGGATGGATAAGTCATGAAGAACCGCGTTCCCCTGCTGGTGCCACTGGCGCTGTCCCTGCTGCTCTCGGGTTGTGCCGCAGCGGCGGGATCAACAGGGCCGTCGGCGCCGGCTGAGTCTCCTGCCTCAGCGGGACCGGCCGCGGGCGGGCATGCCGGCCACCACGGCAGCGCCACTGCCTCCCCTCCAGCAAGCACCGCAGGTCCCAGCGAAGCCGCCAAGATGGTGTGTGGCGACCAGCCGATGGACAGGCTCACCACCATCCTGTCGCTTAGCCAGAATCCGCATACCGTCAGCAGCTGGGCCAACAGCACCTTCACGTGCACCTATCACCTGCCTGAGGGCGCCCTGACAATTTCGGTGCAGGAGGCTCCTGACCAGGCGAAGGCACGGACATATTTTGATGCCATGCAGGCACTGGCCACTGATGCCACCCCCATTGAGGGGCTGGCGAACCTGGGATTCCCCGCTTATGAGACCGCAGGATCCGCGGTCTTCCAAAAGGACAATTTTGTGCTGCAGGTGGACGCGTCCGCGCTTCCGTCCGCAGTGGGCCCACATGCCATTAGCCCCAACGAGTTGGCCTATCAGCTGTCCACCACCATCCTGGCGTGCTGGGTGGAGCACCACTAACCGGCCCGGCGGCCTCCGGCGTGGGCCGGCCGGCTGTGCAGCTGGATGGCCCGCACGGCACGGTCCAGGTAGGTACGCGCCTCCGGGGAATTGGCAAGCTGCACCAGTTCCGCCGCCACCACCACCAGTTTGACGTTCCGGTGGCTGCTGGTGCTCACCAGCATCTGGAACGCGTCATCGGAGCCAAGCTTCAGCTGGCCCATAAGGATCCCCCGGGCCTGGTCAATCACTGTGCGGGTTGCCGTGGCCCCCGCCACCGCCTCCTTCGCTGTTTCTTCGGTTTCGCGCTGCAGCGTCCGGCTGAGGTCCACCGTCACGCCTTCGAGCGCCACCACCGTCCCGTCCGGGCCGAGGAAAGCCTCGCCGGAGGTCAGCACGCGACGGGTCCTGCCGTGCGCGTCGACCAGCCGGTGGTACATACAGAAGAACCCGCCGGTGGTGGACACCTGCGTCACAATTTCCTCGCACCGCCCCCGGTCATCGGGATGCTTATGGGCGAAGAGCAGTTCCATCGTGGGCACGACCTCGCCACGGCGGTAACCGTGCAGCCGGTACATCCCGTCCGACCAGTGGAAGGTTGGGCCTGCCGGTTCGATGTCCACCCTGAAGGTGCCGGCGTCACTTTCGCTGTCCCCGAGGGCACTCGAATACGTGTACAGGTCGCTGAGCTCGGTCACAGGTCCACCTCCCGCGGATACGCCAACCCCCAGCGGGCCGGCTCTGTCCTCGCTCCTTCCAGTATGGTCGCCCGCGACAACAGAAGGTAGTGCGGGAGGTCCTATGGAAGTCCCGGGGGAAATATACTATGGCGCTTGACTCAGATACCCCCAGGGGGTATATTGGCGGTGTTGTCAGTGAAGTGGTATGTCCCGGCCGGTGCCTGCACCGGCCTTTCACAGCCGTTCAACCCCAGCGCCCCTTGATTCCCTCAACGGATTGGAACTGACATGAACACCGGGAACCGTCCCCAGCTCCCCCTCGCATCCTCCGGCTGCAGCTGCTGCGCCCCCGCCGGCGCTGCGCAGCCGTCCAGCACCCTGCCCGCACCTGCCGCGCAGGACTCCCCTGCCGGCGTCGCCAATGCCGCCGCCGATTCCTCCGCCCAACGGAACTACGCGGTGGCGGGCATGACATGCGGGCACTGCGTCCGGTCCGTCGAAACCGCAGTGTCTGCCCTTCCGGGCGTGACCTCGGCCTCGGTGGACCTGGTGCCCGGCGGCAGCTCGCGGCTGGCCGTCACCGGCTCGGCACCTGCCGCCGACATCCGCCAGGCCGTAACTGACGCCGGTTACACCCTGGCCTGAGACAGCCGCGCTTTGGGCGCGGCCCTACATTTTCCGCAGCCCCGGTATTGACGGGCAGCGACTGCCTCCGAAGGAGGAGTAATGCACGACCATCACGATATGCATAATGAGGGCGTTCCGGACGACCACCAGCCGCCCAGCGGCACGCTTACCGAGCCCCCGGCCCACGGTGCCGCACATCCACAACACGCCGGACACGCAGAGCACGGCACCCACGGCGACGACGACCACACCGTCCACACCCACGGCCAGCACGCCGGGCACAGCACCGCCATGTTCAAGAACAGGTTCTGGCTGACCCTGGCCTTGGCCGTTCCGGTGGTCTACTTCAGCCCCATGATGGGCCACCTCCTGGGCTACATGCCGCCGGAGTTCCCCGGTTCGGCCTGGATTCCGCCCGTCCTGGGCACCGTCATCTTCTTCTACGGCGGCCAGCCGTTCCTCAAGGGCGGCCTGCAGGAGCTGAAAGACCGCACGCCGGGAATGATGCTGCTGATCGCCATGGCCATCACCGTGGCGTTCGCCGCGTCCTGGGTCACCAGCCTGGGGATCGGCGGCTTCGACCTGGACTTCTGGTGGGAGCTGGCGCTGCTGGTGGCCATCATGCTGCTGGGCCACTGGATTGAGATGCGTGCGCTCGGGTCCGCGCAGGGCGCGCTCGATGCCCTGGCCGCGCTGCTGCCGGACGAGGCTGAACGCATCACGGACACCGGCACCGAAACCGTTCCCGTGTCTGAACTCAGCCCCGGGGACCTGGTCCTGGTCCGCCCCGGCGCCCGCATGCCGGCCGATGGCAGCGTGGTGGAGGGGCAGGCCGAATTCGACGAGTCCATGATCACCGGCGAATCGAAGACCGTGGCCCGCGGCGCAGGGGACACGGTGGTGGCAGGAACGGTGGCGACGGACAGCAGCGTCCGCGTCCGGGTCACCGCCGTTGGGGACCAGACCGCACTGGCCGGGATCCAGCGCCTGGTGGAGGAAGCACAGGCCTCGTCCTCACGGGCCCAGGCCCTGGCAGACCGCGCCGCCGCGTTCCTCTTCTACTTTGCCGCCGGCGCCGGCGTCCTGACCTTCATCGCCTGGACGCTGCTGGGAAGCGTCCCTGACGCCGTCACCCGCACCGTCACGGTGCTGGTGATCGCCTGCCCGCACGCCCTTGGGCTGGCCATCCCACTGGTGATCGCCATTTCCACGGAACAGGCCGCCCGTGCCGGGGTGCTGATCAAGAACCGGATGGCCCTGGAGCGCATGCGCACCATCGACGTGGTCCTGTTCGACAAGACCGGCACGCTGACCACCGGTGAACCGGAACTGAAGGACGTTGCCGTAGCTGACGGAGCGGACGCCGACGCCGTACTGGCCCTTGCCGCCGCGGTGGAGTCCGACAGCGAGCACCCTGTCGCCAAGGCCATCGTGCGGGCCGCCAGGGCACGGAACCTGGCACTGCCCGAAGCCACCGGCTTCGCCTCGCTGACCGGCCGCGGCGTCCGGGCCAGCGTGGACGGCCGTACGGTGTACGTGGGCGGGCCGGCGCTCCTGCGCGAACTCGGCGTCGTCGAACCCGACGCGCTGGCGCGCAGCACCCGGGCATGGATGGACCGCGGCGCCGCCGTGCTGCACGTGGTCGACGGCGGCACTGTCCTGGGTGCCGTGAGCATGGAGGATGCGGTGCGGCCGGAGTCACGGCAGGCCGTCTCGGCCCTGCAGCGGCGCGGCATCAAGGTGGCCATGGTCACCGGGGACGCGCACCAGGTGGCGCAGGCCGTGGCGGCGGACTTGGACATCGATGAGGTGTTCGCCGAGGTCCTGCCCGCCGACAAGGACAAGAAGGTGGCGGAGCTGCAGTCCCGCGGGCTGAAGGTGGCCATGGTGGGCGACGGCGTCAACGACTCCCCTGCCCTGGCAAGGGCCGAGGTGGGCATCGCCATCGGCGCCGGAACCGACGTCGCGGTGGAATCCGCCGGTGTGGTGCTGGCCGGAAACGATCCGCGTGCCGTCCTGTCCATGCTGGACCTGTCCCGCGCCAGCTACCGGAAGATGTGGCAGAACCTGGTGTGGGCCACCGGCTACAACGTCCTGTCCGTGCCACTGGCCGCCGGCGTGCTGGCCTTCGCCGGGGTGGTCCTCTCCCCCGCGGCCGGTGCGGTGCTGATGTCCGCCTCCACCGTGGTGGTGGCCCTGAACGCCCAGCTGCTCCGGCGCCTGAAACTGAACCCGTCCGAGGCACGTTGAGCACTGCAGACCGATTGGAAGGAGGGACCGCCATGACCACCCGAGCCGTGGCGTCCCTCCTCCGCCGAGCCTGGCTGTTCGCCGCCGCCCTTGCCGTCATCGCAGGGCTGCTGGGCATGCACGTGCTGACTTCCGGGCACGCCTCGCACGGGGCAGTATCGCAGGGCGAAAGGGCCCCGGGCCCGATGCCGCATTCGGCAGCTGCCGGGCATACCGTCGTCGCGCATTCTGCCGGTCCTGATCATGCCGGCCACACGCCGGCCGCCTCCGCCGCGGACATGCAGGAGCTTGCCTCTTCGGCATGCGGTGGTTCCTGCCCCGGGGCACAGGAACCGGGGGCGCCCTGCGTCCCATCGGCGCCCAGCGGCACTGTCACCCTTTCCCCGCCACAGGCAACCCTGGCCGTCCTGCCGCTGCTGCCGTCAGCCAGCAGGCCCGGCGCGGCTTACGACTACCTGCCGCCCAGCCCCACGCCCTGCGACCTGTCCATCAGCCGGACGTAAACCGGACTGCGCCTCCCATCACGGCCCAGTTCCACTCCATCCCTGAAGGACAACCATGAACACCACTTTCAAGACCCTTTCCATTGCTGCTGCCCTGGCAGCTTCTCTCAGCCTCGCCGGGTGCGCCGCCAACGCCGGCTCCGGCAGCAGCATGCCCATGGACCACGGCAGCTCCGGCGCCATGTCCAGCAGCATGCCCAGCGCCGGCAGCATGCCCAGCGCCGCCGCCGACCGTAACCAGGCGGACATCATGTTTGCCCAGATGATGATCCCCCACCACTCGCAGGCGGTGGAGATGAGCAACATCATCCTGGCCAAGTCCGATGTGCCGGCGGAGGTGACCGCGCTGGCCACCAGGATCAAGGGGGCACAGGCACCGGAGATCGAGCAGATGACCGGCTGGCTGTCGGGCTGGGGCGCGCCCACCGCCATGAGTGACCACTCCGGTCACGGCATGACCGGGATGGTGGACGATGCCGGCATCGACAAGCTCAAGTCCGCCAGCGGGACCGAGGCCGCGAAGCTGTTCCTGGAGCAGATGATCGGCCACCACGAGGGCGCCATCGACATGGCACAGCAGGAGATCAGCGCCGGCAAGTCCCCGGAAGCGGTAAAGCTGGGCCATGACATCGTGGACGCCCAGCAGGCGGAGATCACCCAGATGAAGCAGCTGCTGGCTGCGCTGTAGCCGCCCGTCCGCGGACCAGCGGAATGGACGGCGCGGCGGCGGTCCCCGGCTTCGGGAGGCCGCCGCCGCGCCGTTGCGTGTTAAGTTGAAAGGCACGGGCCCGAGCGGGTCCGGCACCAGCTGGGAAAAGAGAACATCTCCTTGGACACTTCCGCGCCAGTACGAATCCTGACTGTCTGTACCGGGAACATCTGCCGGTCGCCCGTGGCCGAGAGGCTGCTGCAGGCGGGGCTGGACCAGGTGGTACCGGGTGGTTTCCAGGTGGCCAGTGCAGGAACCCGGGCGCTGGTGGGCGAGCCCATGCAGCCCACTTCGGCGGACATCGTGCGGACCTTTGGCGGGGACCCGGAAGGGTTCGCGGCGCGGCAGCTCACGCCGAAGATCCTGCGCGGCGTGGACCTGGTGCTCACCATGACCTCAGGGCACCGCGGAGAGGTCCTCCAGCTGGACGCCTCCCTGCTGAAGCGGACGTTCACCATCCGCGAGTTTGCCCGCATGGTCGACGTCCTCGACCAGCGGGCGGCTGCCGGGGACAGCCAGCGGGCGGCTCCTGCAGGCAGCCAGCCGGCGGCTGCTGCAGGCAGCCAGCCCGCCGCCGTCGTATCCTCCCTCGACGCGTCTTCCCGGGACGCCGGGTCCGGCACGCAAGGGTCTGACGCCGATGCTGGGCTCGCTGCCAACGCCGCCTTGTGGCGGGGGTTGCCGGCGCGGGCCGCCGGGGTGCGTCACCTCTCGCTCCCGGCGGACGCATCGGATAACGACATCGTGGACCCGTACCGCCGTGCGCCGGAGGTCTACCGGGAGATGGAAGACCAGCTGGCCCCCGCGATCATCTCCATCCTGCGCCACGCCCGCCTCAACGCACCCATTGGCCCGGACGCCGCGCGGCCCCAGGGCCACCCGTAGAGGAGTGGCGGCTCGCTACCTATCCGCCGTCCCGACTTCAGGCCTGCCGGCGGCAGTGGGGCAAGAGTGCGGTTTTTCTGTGGATTCCCCCGATGTAAGGCGTTTTTCCCGGTGCTAATTTTCCGAAATGAGCACCCAGGCGAAGCTTCGGAATCCCCGCGACATCCCTGTTGCTGACCGGTCCAGACGCCGTCGGCACCCCTTGCGAACCACGCTGCTGGTGCTGCTGGCCGTGGCGATCGTGATACCCGCCGCAGCCGGCGCCTACCTGTTCAGCCTCGGCCGTGCCTACGATTCACAGGCCAAGGTCATCGACAATCCCTTCCCGTCCGAGTCCGACCGCCCGCAGCTCCGCTCGGTTACACCGGCCGGGGTAATGGGAGCTGAAGGTGCCGGCAGCGGCCCGGCTGCGGGCCCCGCAGCCGCCGCACCGCCTGAAGCTGCCAGCGGTAAGGCACTGAACATCCTGGTGATGGGCAGCGACAGCCGCGGGGCGACGGCTGACACCGCGGTGACCGGCAGCAGCTCGGATCAGCGCGCCGATACCCTCATGTTGGTTCACATCCCGGGCGACCGCTCCCAAATATTCGCAGTCTCACTGATGCGGGACCTATGGGTGGACATCCCGGGCCATGGCAGGGCAAAAATCAATGCCGCTCTCGCCTACGGGGGTGTGCCCCTGATGGTGCAGACAGTGGAATCGATGTTCAACGAGCGCGTGGACCACGTGGCTATGGTTGATTTTGAGGGTTTTGTTGGGCTTACCAATGCCCTTGGCGGGGTAGAGGTCAACATTCCCCAGTCCTTCGTTTCCGCGCACGACAAATTCTCCTACCAGCAGGGACGCAACCTGCTCGACGGCAAGCACGCCCTCGAATTCGTGCGCGAGCGTTATGCCTTCACGGACGGCGATTACCAGCGTGTGCGCAACCAGCAGGTTTTCGTGCGGGCGCTCTTCGCCAAGAACCTCAGCCCTGAAACGCTTCTGAACCCTGTAAAGGTGCACAACGTGGTCACTGCAATGGCACCGTTCATCAGCGTGGACAGCGGACTCAATTCAGCGGCGCTGGGCAACCTCGCCCTTGAACTGCGCAACGTTCGTGCCGGTGACATGGAGATGTTCACCCTTCCCACCCTTGGGGTTGGAACCTCCCCGGACGGCCAATCCATCGTCCTTCCGAACCAAATGGCAATCAAAGATCTCGGCGAAGCACTGGCAGGTGACAGTTTGGCAAACTTCGTAGCCAACTGGCCCCTTCGGGACGGACACTGATCCGACCAGTCACAAAGAGGTGGAGGCGTCTTGAGCATCCCAGGCAGTTCTGATCCATCCGGAGCCGGGCCCGAAGACTCCGGTTCCCGGCCCACCGGCAAATCCACCCACCAGCCCGCCTGGCTGATTGCCTTGGGGCGCCGCCGTTGGGTGGCGGCAATAGTGGTGCTGGCGCTAGTAGTAGCGGCTGGCATCGCGGTCTTCAGCCTGAACCGTGCCGACAAAGGAGCGCAGCCTGCAGCCACCCAAACCGAGTCGCCCAGTTCCACGCCTACGGCTACACCTACACCATCCGAAACGCCCCCACCGGCTCCTGCTCCCCCTCCCCCGCCTGCCCCGATTCCGGAACTGCCGGGAACCTCCATGAACATCCTGGTCATCGGGAGCGACATCCGCGGCGGCACCCCGGCACGCGACGCCGCAGCCCATACGGCAGCCACCGGCGAACCTCAGGACCAGCGGGCAGACACCCTCATGGTGGTCCACGTCCCTGCCGACCGGCGAAGCCTATACCTCATCTCCATCAACCGCGACAACTGGGTGGACATCCCCGGCTACGGCAGCGCCAAAATCAACGCCGCGCTGCAATACGGCGGGATCGACATGGAAACCGCCACGGTCCAGCAACTGCTGGGAATTACCATCGACCACACCCTGATGCTGGACTTTGGCGGGTTTAAACTCCTGGTGGACGGCCTGGGCGGCATCGACGTCAACGTGCCGATGGCCTTCCAGGCCTCCGTCGAAACCCAACACGTCTTCACCGCCGGGGTGAACCACCTCGATGGCCAGGCCGCCCTGGAGTTCTCCCGCGAGCGCTATGCCTTTTCCGACGGCGACTTCCAGCGGGTCCGCGACCAGCAAATCATGCTCCGCGCGATCCTGGCGCGGCTCACGGGCGGCGGAGCCCTGAATGACGTCAACGCCGTCCGTTCGCTGGTGGACTTTGCCTCGTGTTGCCTCACCGTGGACAAAGGCTTCGATCCCGTCCAGGCCGCAATCCTGGCTTACGGCCTGCGGAACCTGGACGTGAACGCCATCGGTACCATGACGCTTCCGACAACGGGCTCCGGCTTCGTGGCCGGGCAGTCCGTGCTGTTCCCGGACTACGGAGGCATCGCGGCGGTGGGCGCGGCCCTGCGGGAGGGCCGGATCGCGGACTTCGCGAAGCCGTAGCGGGGCCCTGGTGACGCCCATATAAGATTTCGCGGCGCAAATTGCTTTCCGCGGCCCACATGTCAGGGGCCGCAGGGAACGTGCGGGGCGCGGGTATATTTGCGCGTCGTACACCCCGGGTTCACCCGGCCGCCGGAATTTGTGTGCCGGCCCGGGAAAGCCTGAGGACATGACTGAGTCCTCCCAGGCAGGGGTTTCCCGCCGCACCATCGTCAAGAGTTCCGTCCTCGCCGCCGCGCTGGCATCCGTGCCTGCCGCCAACGCTTCGGCAGCGACCCAATCTCCCGCCGGCCTCGCGCTGGTCCGTAACCGGCTTACCCTGCCCAGCGGCATCGCCACCGGCGACGTCACCTCCGATTCCGCCGTCCTCTGGTCCCGTGCCTCGGGCGCCGGGCGGATGACGGCGGTCCTCCGGGCAGTGGACGACGCCGGCCAGGTCCTGCGCGGGCGCGGCGCCTTCGAGCGGGTCCTCCGCGGGCCCCGGGCCACGCAGGCCTCGGACTTCACCGCCAAGATCCACGCCGGGAACCTGCCCTCCAACACCCGCTTCGCGCTGGAAATCGGCTTCGAGGACGACGGCGGCGTGGCCGGCGAGACGGTCAGCGGCAGCTTCCGCACGGCGCCGGACGCCGGGACGGTCAACGGCAGGGGCCGCACCGGCGGGACCAGCAACGGAGGCGAGGTCCCGGCGTCGTCAGCGCAAAGCTTTGTGTGGACCGGTGACACCGCCGGCCAGGGGTGGGGCATCAACGAGGAGATTGGCGGCATGCGCGGCTACCGTGCCATGCACCAGACCCGCCCGGACTTCTTCATCCACTCCGGCGACACCATCTACGCCGACGGCCCTATCGCCGAAACCGTGGTGGAAAAGGACGGGCAGGTGTGGCGGAACCTGGTCACGGAAGAGGTGTCCAAGGTTGCCGAGACGCTCACCGAGTTCCGCGGCCGGCACCGCTACAACTCCCTGGACGCCAACATGCGGGCCCTGTTCGCGGACGTGCCGGTGATCGCGCAGTGGGATGACCACGAGACGCACAACAACTGGTACCCCGGCCAGATCCTGGATGACTCCCGCTACACGGTGCGGGACGTCAACACCCTCGCCGCCCGCGGCCGGCAGGCCTGGCAGGAGAACATGCCCATCGCGGACAGCTCGGCCATTTGGCGTCCGGGAACATTCGACGACGCCGGCACGTACCAGCCGGCCCGCATCTACCGGAAGATCTCCCGCGGCCCGCAGCTGGACATCTTCTGCCTGGACATGCGCACCTACAAGTCCCCCAACACCGACGGCAAAGAACCCTACGCCACCGCCATCCTGGGCCAGGAGCAGGTGGACTGGCTGGTCAGCGAGGTCAGCAAGTCCAAGGCGACCTGGAAGGTGATCGCCAACGACCTCCCGCTGGGCGTCGTGGTGCCGGACGGCGCGGTGAACGAGGAGAGCCTGTCCAACCGCGACGCCGGCGCCCCCTTGGGCCGTGAGCTGGAGCTCGCCGGGGTGCTGAGTGCCTTCAAGCGCAACGGCGTGAAGAACACGGTGTGGCTCACTGCTGACGTGCACTACTGCGCCGCCCACCACTACTCCCCCGAACGGGCTGCCTTCACGGACTTCGACCCGTTCTGGGAGTTCGTGGCCGGTCCCATCGCGGCGGGATCGTTCGGCCCCAATGCGATGGACGGCACGTTCGGCCCCGAGGTGGTGTTCTCCAAGACCGGGCGCTTCGCCGGCGAGTCCCCCCGCGACGGCGGGAACCAGTTCTTCGGGCACGTCCAGCTGGGTGAGGACAACAGCTTCACGGTGAGCCTCCGCAACGCCAACGGCGGCACGGTGTTCACCAAGGTCCTGACGCCCGAGCGCTGACTTCGGTTCCATCCCCTGCTGTTGCGATGGCGGCGGCGGCCCGCGCACCCACGGTGCCCTGCCGCCGTCGTCCGTTATTTTCCGCCGCCCCCTGGGTACGCCGTTGGTAGTGTTCCTGCATTCGGCACGGCATGTGGCGGTGTTATTTGCTCGGCGAGGACGGGGTGGTTTTGTGAACGGCGGATCTTCGAACGACGACGGCCTGACGGAGGCGGTCCAGGAAGCCGGGGCGGTGGAGCTGCTGCTGATCCGGCATGGCGAGAGCGAAGGCAACGTTGCGGCCACCGAGGCGCGTGAGGCCGGCGTGGAGGTCATCCAGGTTCCCGCCCGGGACGCGGACGTGGACCTCTCCGGAACGGGCAGGGACCAGGCCAAGGCGCTGGGCACCGCGCTCGCGCGGATTGCCGGGGAGTTCCGCCCGGACGCAGTGGTCTCCTCCCCCTATGCGCGCGCCCGGCAGACGGCGGAGATTGCGGTGGAAACCGCCGGCTGGCCGCTGGAGGTGCGCATCGATGAGCGGCTCCGCGACCGCGAGCTCGGCATCCTGGACCGGCTCACCCGGCTGGGCGTCGAGAACCGCTACCCCGAGGAATCCGAGCGCCGGGAATGGCTGGGCAAGCTGTACTACCGGCCGCCGGGAGGGGAATCCTGGGCCGACGTGGCGCTGCGGCTGCGGTCGGTGCTGGCGGAACTGAACAACCTGGGCACCGGCCACCGGGTGATGCTGGTGTGCCACGACGCCGTGATCATGCTGTTCCGGTACGTGCTCGAAGGACTCAGCGAAAAGGAACTCCTGGACCTCGCGGCCACAGAAGCCATCCTTAACGCCTCGATCACCCGGTTCGTCCGGCCCTCCGGAGTGGGGCCGTGGACGCTGGAAAGCTTCAATGTGGCCGACCACCTGGCGGAGCAGGGCGTCGCTGTCACCGAGCACGCGGGAGACACCAGTGTCCGGCCGCGGTGACCCCTCCGGCGCCACCCTGGTAGCGCCGTCACTCCTGCGCGAATGGCCGCTGCCGGCGCCGGGCGCGGACAAGTATTCACGCGGGTCGGTGCTGGTGGTGGGCGGGGCCCGGGCCACTCCCGGCGCTGCACTGCTGGCCGGGGTTTCGGCCCTGCGCGCTGGGGCCGGGAAGCTCACACTGGCGGTGGCGGAATCGGTGGCCGTGCAGCTGGGGGTTGCTTTGCCGGAGTGCGGCGCCATTGGCCTGCCGGAAACCCCGGGGGGATCCGTCAAGCCGGAGCTGGCGCCAATAGCCTCCTACCTGGACCGGGCGGACGCCGTGCTGGTGGGGCCCGGACTGGATGATCCGGACCTGGCCGGCGAACTGCTCGAGGCGCTGCTGGAACACGAGGCAAGCCGTGACGGCAGCTCCGATCCTGACGGCACTGAAGGACCCGCCGTCGTCCTCGATGCCTACGCACTGGCCGCCCTGGTGCAGCTCAAGGACCAGCTGGACCCCTGGCGCGGCCGGCTGATCCTTACCCCGAACCCCACGGAAGCGGGGATCCTGCTGGGACGGGATGTGGAGGACCTCGAAAAGGACCTCCCGGAGATCTCCGCGAAGTTCGGCGCCGTGGTCAGCTGCCAGGGGCTCATCACCCAGCCGCCCGGGCTGGAGCCGGACGAGCCCGAACTGTGGAAAATCACCACGGGGTACGGCGGCCTGGGCACCTCCGGCAGCGGCGACGTCCTGGCCGGAGCGATTGCCGGGCTCCGTGCCCGCGGAACCACCGGCGCCCAGGCGGCCTGCTGGGGCACCCACCTGCACGCGGCGGCGGCGGACCGGCTGGCGAGCAGGCTGGGGCCGCTGGGATTCCTGGCCCGCGAACTCGCCGATGAACTGCCCGCCCTGATGCTGGAACTCAGCGTCTGACGCAAGGCTTCAGCGGCGGGGCCCAGACGCGTCGATGGCCCCCGGCCGAAGCCGGGGGCCACCGTGGCGGGAGGTTAAGGCCTACGCTGCCGATGCGCTGTCTGGCGCTGTGGCGTGCACAGAATGGCGATTCGCCCCGAAAAGGCAGCCAACAGATGTGCCCGCCTCCCGGTCCTGTGTGAAACTAAGCGGCGATTTCCTGCTTTGCCCCCTTCGTTTCGATCTCGATCTTGCGCGGCTTGGCCTTTTCGGCGACCGGAATGCGCAGCGTCAGGACTCCTGCGTCGTAGCTGGCCTTGACATGTTCGGTGTCCAGAGTGTCGCCAAGGATCAGCTGGCGGCTGAAGACGCCGCGCGGCCGTTCAGAGGCGACCAGTTCGGTGTCCTTGCCCGCCGGGTCCGGGCGTTCGGCCCGCACCGTCAGGACATTCCGTTCAACGTCCAGGTCCACCGAGTCCACCGAAACGCCGGGCAAATCGAAGGCCACGACGAATTCCTGGTCCTCACGCCATGCATCCATCGGCATCGCCGCCGGGCGTGCAGCCGTGCCGAGGACCTGCTGGGCCAGCCTGTCCAGCTCGCGGAACGGATCGGTTCGCATCAACATGGCTCTCCCTCCTCGTAAGAGATGGTCCAACACAGTTTCCGTATCAGCCGATCTGTAGTGGCTGATATAGATTTTGTAGCACTGCAGCAGCAAGTCTGCAAGGGCTTGCAGCAGCGGATTCCGGTTTATTTCCTGCCCCTGCCCGGGCACGGAAAAAGGGCCTTCCACCTGCGCATGCGCAGCCGGCAGAAGGCCCTTTTTAAGGTTCGCGGTCAGTCCCTGGTGGGGTCCGGACGGAGCGGAGCAGGGCCTGGATCCGGGACGGGCAACGGGCCCGGGGGCGCCGGCGCAGGGAACGGATTCGGGGACGGCGGGCCGGGCGGCCGTGGCTGGGTGGGGTCCGGGGACGTGGGCTCCGGGCCGGGGTCCGGCGGAAACGGCTCAGGTTCGTGCACTGGCGGGATGGTCATGAACTTCCCCTCTCACACTGGGCGGATGTGCCTTGGACTGACCAGACTACGCTTGCCGTCCGCCCGCAACCACCCTCCCTCCCCCGGGTTGCTCCATCAGGTTTGGTCCCTAAACACCGGTTTTAGGAGCCATAAGTGATGGAGCATTCCGACGACGGGAGGTTACCAAGGTGGGCCGCGTTCAGTCGGGTGCGGCACCGACCAGCCGAAGCCAGGCACGCAGCTGGACCGGGTCCGCCTCGCCGCAGCGGAAGCCCACGTACCCGTCGGGGCGGACCGCAACCACACCCTGCCCCGGGTGGCTGGTGAGCCGGTGGACGTGGAGCAGCGGGCCCTGCCCCTCTGCCGGCAGGAGGGTGCGGAGGGCAGCCGAAGCGACCGGTTCGGCGTCGCGCTCCAGTAAAAGGTGGATACCCGGCACGGAGGTCAGTTCGTGAAGGCGGACCAGCCGGCCGTCGACCGAAGCCGACGCATCCGGCAACCGTACTCCCGGCCTCGGCCACGCTTTGGCCGGAGGCGTGCCGTCACGGGAAATGACGCTGTTCCGGTAGTGCACGAACGGCTGGGCCAGCAGCCTGATGCCCTTGGACGTGAGCCACCGCTGCCGGAGCAACAGCGGCAGGGCCGGAGCAAGGAGGGGAAGGACGTTGCGGGCAAGGCGGGCGGCGGGATGCGGTGAGGCTTCTCCAAAAAAGATGACATGCGTCAGTGCCAGCACCCGCCGGGCGGCAAGCCGCCGCTCCTGCCCATAGGTTTCCAGCAGTTCCGGGAGCGGCCTGCCTGCCGTCGAGGCGAAACCGAGCTTCCAGCCCAGGTTGAGGGCGTCGAGGATGCCGTTGTTCATGCCCTGGCCGCCTGCCGGGGAGTGGGCGTGCGCGGCATCACCGGCCAGGAAAATGGGATCATTGCCGAACGTACTGGCAATCCTGTGCTGCAGCGGGATTTGCGCCGACCAGCGCACCTCGCGGACTGCGGCGCCGAGCCCCGACTCCCGGACCAGGCGCGCCACGTCCTCCGCCGGGACGGGCGGACCCAGCTGGCCGAAGCGCGCTTCGGGTGAGGGCACTGCCGGGCGGGTGGCCAGCATCCGCCAGGTGGCCCCCTCACCCAGGGCGAAGAGAAAGACCAGCCCCGCCTGCCCCACGGCGACGTGCAGCAGCCCGGAGTCCAGGGAACCATCCAGTTCCAGGTCGGCCATCACCGCTTCCACCCCGTACGGGCCGCCGCGCCACTGAGCGCCGAGGAGGCCCCTGACCGTACTCGACTGCCCGTCGCAGCCCGCGAGAAACCGGCTGCGATGCACTCCGCGGCCGCCGTGAACGTCCTGCAGATCGGCGTGTACGGGTCCTTCCGAAAGCGCCGGCACTCCGCCGCTTTCCACTGTGAGGCCGTGGAAGAGTCCGCGGAATTCGACGCCCCAGTCCACAGGCACGCCCCTGGCGTGGAGGGCCTGCCAGAGAACGTCCTCGACGTCGGCCTGGCGGACCATGGTCAGGTGCGGGAAGGCGGTGTCCGGGAGGTCGGCGTGGCCGAGCCGTGCCTCGACTGTACGGCGGCCCAGGTGGATGCGTGCTTCGGGGGTGGTGTCCGCGCGGTTCAGCAGTTCCTCGGTCACCCCGAGCGGGCGCAGGCCCTCAAGGGCCCGGGCATGCAGCATCATGGCCCGGGACGGGCGGACCCGGTGTTCACGCCGGTCCACCACCCGGACGGTGGCGCCGTGCGCATGGGCCTGAAGGGCCGTGGCGAGCCCCGCGGGCCCCGCGCCCACCACTAGGACGTCGGTGTCCGCCGTCGGACTTTTCCAGCCCGCCATGCCCGCGCCATCATTCCTGCCCGTCACGCCTCGGCAAGGAGCCGCCACCAGGCGTGGTCGGACGAGGATGCCGCCAGCATTCGGGCGGGGTCAGCGAGCACCTCGTCCCGGCGCAGCCCGGGAAGGACCTTGTAGCTGATGGAGCCGGGAACACTGACCAGTTCCAGGATCCGCCAGAGGGCCGCAGCATACTTGCGGGCCTGCTCGGCGCCGTCCCACTCGTACAACCCGCGGTAGGCGCCGAACGTGTCGTGGGCGCACCAGAGCTTGGAGACAAAGCCCGGGAACCCCACGAACAACGGTGTATTCAGCAGGCTTTCCACCTCGAACAGGCGGTGCGCCCGCCCCCGCACCCACCTGAGCGTGAACGCCACCACCAGCACGCAGGGCTCGCTTGGCTGGCGGTCGACGGCGGTCTCCCGGTAGACGCGCGATGTGCTTCCGTCCGCGAAGCGCAGCACCCGGCCCACATGGTCTTTGGGAAGATGCACCCGCCGCCGGGCGAGCATAATGCATGACGTTCCCACACCGCGGGCAACGGCAAGCCATGCGGTGGACCGCGGAGCAGGCCCGGTTTCGTGGGTCATCGTGTTCTCCTCTCCCTGCGCACCTCAGCGCCCTTCCAGCCTGCCCGGCACTGCTGAGGGGTCCCAGAGTCTTTCGCCCTCCTTTCCGCTCGCCGCCTCTCCCCCGTCAGCGAACGTCCTGCCGACTTGCCGGAGGGGGTCTATATATTGAATCCATGACCTCCACTTCCCTGCAGGATTCCACCGGTACTGCGATCCCGGCGCCCCCGGTTGCCAAGAAGATCCCCACCGAGCGCACCCACCACGGGGAGACGTTCGTGGACAACTACGAGTGGCTGCGGGACAAGGAGTCGCCGGAGGTGGTGGAGCACCTCCGGGCCGAAAACACCTACCAGGAAGCCGTCACGGCGCACCAGGAACCGCTCCGCGAGGCGATCTTCCAGGAGATCAAGGGCCGCACCCAGGAAACCGACCTTTCCGTCCCGCACCGCAAGGACGGCTGGTGGTACTTCAGCCGCTCCGCGGAGGGCAAGGAATACGGCATCCACTGCCGGGTGAAGGCACAGGACACCGGGGACAAGGTGGCCGACTGGACTCCGCCGGCAGTGGAGGCAGGGGTAGGGATTCCCGGCGAAGAGATCCTCCTCGATGGGAACGTTGAAGCCGAGGGCAAGCCATTCTTCTCGGTGGGGGGCACCGCCGTCACCGTTGACGGAAACCTGTACGCCTACGCGGTGGACAACGCCGGCGACGAACGGTTCACGCTGCGGATCAAGGACCTGCGCACCGGCGAACTCCTGCCGGATGTCATCGAGAACATCTTCTACGGAGTTGCGTTCTCCCCGGACGGCACCCGCCTGTTCTACACCGTGGTGGACGAGTCCTGGCGCCCCTACCAGGTGAAGGCGCACGTCCTGGGCACCCCGGTGTCCGACGACGTGGTGGTCTACCAGGAGGACGACGCCGCCATGTGGCTGGGCTTCGAGCTGTCCGCGGACCGGCGCTACCTGGTGCTGGGGATCGGATGCTCGGAGTACAGCGAAACCAGGCTGCTGCGTTTCGACGATCCCACCGCCGCCGTCACCACCGTGATTTCCCGCAACGAACGCGTCCTGTACGAGGCCGAGCCTTTCCTGCTCGACGGGCAGGAAAGGATCCTGCTCACCCACAACCGCAGCGCCATCAACTCCATGGTTTCCCTGGCTGACCCGGCCGAGCTGGAAAAGCCGCTGGCGGAACAAACCTGGCAGACCGTCGTCGGGCATTCCGACGACGTCCGCGTCAACGGCGCGGGCGTCACCGCCACGCACCTGATCGTGTCCATCCGCAAGGACACCATCGAACGCGTCCAGGTGATGGGGCTGGCCGGACTGGGCATGGCCGCCCAGCAGGACCCCGTTGAACCCGCCTTCGACGAGGAGCTGTACACCGCGGGGGTGGGCGGCTCAGACTACGAGGCGCCCCTGATCCGCCTGGGCTACACGTCCTACTTCACGCCGTCGCGCATCTACGACTTCGTGCTGCCCACCCCGGAGCAGCCCGCCGGCGAGCTGCTGCTCCGCAAGGAAAGCCCGGTGCTGGGCGGCTACGACGGCAGCGACTATGTGGCAACGCGTGAGTGGGCGACGGCGGGGGACGGCACGCGCATCCCGCTGTCCGTCCTGCGGCACAAGTCCGTCAAGCAGGATTCGACGGCGGCGGGCCTGGTGTACGGGTACGGCTCCTACGAGATGAGCATGGATCCCGGCTTCGGCATCGCCCGGCTGTCACTGCTGGACCGCGGCGTGGTGTTCGTGATCGCCCACATCCGCGGCGGCGGGGAACTGGGCCGGCACTGGTACGAGGACGGCAAGAAGCTCACCAAGAAGAACACCTTCACCGACTTCGTGGACGCCACCGACTGGCTGGCAAACTCCGGCTGGGTGGACCCTGCCCGGATCGCGGCACTGGGCGGCTCGGCGGGCGGCCTGCTGATGGGCGCCGTCGCCAACATGGCACCGGAGAAGTATGCGGCCATCGTGGCGCAGGTGCCGTTCGTGGATCCGCTCACCAGCATCCTGGATCCAGACCTGCCGCTGTCCGCGCTGGAGTGGGAGGAATGGGGCAACCCCATTACGGATCCGCAGGCCTATGCCTACATGAAGTCCTACTCGCCCTACGAGAACGTGCGGGAGGTGGCCTATCCCAGGATCGCCGCGGTGACGTCCTTCAACGACACCCGCGTCCTTTACGTGGAGCCGGCCAAGTGGGTGCAGGAGCTGCGGAACAAGACCACGGGGTCCGAGCCGGTTGTCATGAAGATTGAGATGGACGGCGGCCACGGCGGTGCGTCCGGCCGGTACGTGCAGTGGCGTGAACGTGCCTGGGACTACGCGTTCATCGCCGATGCCCTGGGCGCCACCGAGCTGATTCCCGGGGCGGGCCCCAGGTAGGCCCGGGCTGCGCCAGGCGGAGGCTTCCAGCCGCCGTCGAACGTTGACCGCTGCCGGGTGATCAGGGCTGCGGGTGTTCGGCCATCCATTCCGCCAGGGTTTCGAGGTTGGCCCGGACAGTCCGGCCTTGGGCCCTCTCCACCAGCGGGTCGGCCAGCTTGCCGAAGATGCCCCCGAGGCCGGACGCAGCATCGATCCGCTGGGTCACGCGCGTCCCGCCGTCGGCAGGCTCCAGGGTGAACGTCACGGTGAAGTCCAGCTTCCCTTCCACCGATTTGGACACCATGCGCCGGGGCGGATCAAACTCCTTGACCTCGACGGTCCAGTCGAAGTGCCGCCCCATGATTTTGCTGGTTCCCCGGCCGTGGGTGCCCATTCCCACCGGCCCTTCGCCGACCCGTTCCGACGAGGTCACCGAGGAATCGTAGACAGCGACATTTTCGAAGTTCGACAGGAAATCGAAGACCTCCTGCGGTGGCCGGGCAATGACGACGCTTTCTTCTACAACAGGCACAGCATTCTCCTTTGAGGGCACCTGATGCCGGCCGGGCGCGGCCGGCAGGGACAGCATGGCCCTGGACGCGGCCGGTGTCAATGCCCGCCATCCCGTGCTGCAGGCAGCCGGGCCCAGGGTTCGGACACGTAGCTGCCAAAACAACGTAATCATGCTTACGATTGGCTCCGGGGACGCCCGCCCGGGCGGCAGCCGGGCCGCAGAGCGGCACAGACCCACCGCATCACCCAGCCAAGGAGTGCAGATGTCGCTGAGCAAGGGAACGCACGTGGAGTGGAACACTTCACAGGGCAAGACGCACGGCAAAATTGTCGAAAAGAAAACCAGCGACTTCGAGCTCGACGGCAACACGCACCGCGCCAGCGAGGATGAGCCGCAGTACGTGGTCGAATCGGACAAGACGGGCGCCCGGGCAGCGCACAAGGCATCTGCGCTGACCGAGAAGAAGTAGTCCCGTGGCTGACCAGCACGAGGTAGTGATCATTGGCGGCGGCAACGCCGGCATTTCCCTGGCGGCCCGCCTGCAGCGCTACGGCGTCAAGGACGTGGCCGTGATCGAACCCCGGGACCACCACCTCTACCAGCCGCTGTTCTCGCACATTGCCGGCGGCCGGGCGCGGGCCCAGGAGGCCATCCGGCCGCAGCAATCCGTCATCCCCCAGGGCGTCACCTGGATCCGGGATGCCGCCGTGGGGGTAGACGCGCGGGCCAACACCGTCAGCCTGGAATCAGGCGCCCTGGTGGCTTACGGGCAACTGGTGGTGTGCCCGGGGCTGCAGTACGACTGGGACGCGGTGCCGGGACTGGCCGAGGCCGTGCATTCACCGTACGGCGCATCCCATTACGAGTTCGATCTGGCCCCCAAAGCCTGGACGCTGCTCAGCGCCATGACCTCCGGGACGGCTGTCTTCACCATGCCGGCCGGACCCATCAAATGCGGCGGCGCCGCCCAGAAACCCATGTACCTGGCCTGCGACTATTGGCGGGAACATGGGGTCCTGGACAAGATCAGGGTGGTGATGGTGCAGCCCTACCCCACCGTGTTCGGGGTGCCGGAGGTGGACCGGGAACTGGACCGCAAGATCGCCGAGTACGGAATCGAACTGCGGACCAACAGTGAGCTGGTGGCGGTAAGTCCTGCCGGCCGCCGCGCCACCATCCGGGACCATGCCGCGCACACCACGGAGGACCTGACGTACGACGTCCTCAACGCCGTCCCGCCGCAGTCGGCCCCGGGCTGGCTCAAGGCCACGGACCTGCCGGCTCCCGGGGACGCGGGCGGCTTCGTGGAGGTGGACCGGCAGACGCTGCGGCACCTCCGGTACCCCAATGTGTGGTCCCTGGGCGACGCCGCGGGTACTACCAATTCCAAGTCCGGCGGGGCGCTGCGCAAGCAGACCAAGGTGGTGGCGAAGAACCTGGTGGCGGCCCGCAAGGGCAAACCGCTGCGTGCCAAGTACAACGGTTATTCGGTATGCCCGTTCACGGTGTCGCGGGACACCGTGGTGTTCGCCGAATTTGATGACCGCTACCGGCCCATGCCCACCATCCCGCGCGTGCCCACCTGGAACGAAAGCAGGCTGTCCTGGGTGGTGGACCGGGACCTGTTCCCGAAGATCTACTGGAACCTGATCCTCAAGGGCCGCGCGTAGGGGCTAGCTGCGGGAACCGGTCCGCCACTCGTCGGCAAGGATGGCGTAGACCAGCTCGGTGGCCCACTGTCCCTTGTAGTGCCATTTGTCGATGTGCCGCGCCTCCAGCCGCATGCCCAGCCTGTCGCACAGCGACGCGGACGCGCCGTTGAGCTCGTCGAGCCGGGCCTCGATCCGGTGCAGGCCCAGTTCCTCGAAGCCCAGCCGCAGCACGGCGTTGGCCGCCTCGGTGCCGTAGCCCCTGCCGCGCGCCGCCGGGGCAAGCGTCCATCCCACCTCGCCCTGTCCATGTCCCGGGAGCCATTTGAGCACCACCTCGCCCAGCAGGCCCGGCTCGTCAGCTGCCTCGATGGCGAGGGCCACCCAGTCGCCTTCCTTTTCGAAGACAAAGTTGGCGTACCGGCCCACCCGCTCCATCGATTGGGTGTACGTCTTGGCCGGGCCGGGCAGGAACCGGGCGGTCTCCGGCAGCGAGTGGTAGGCGTGGAAGGCGTCCAGGTCACCGCCATCGAACCGGCGCAGGACCAGGCGCCCGGTGCGGATGGGCAGGGAAATCGCGGGCATGGGCGTCAGCGGCTGGAAGAGACGACGGCGGCAGTGGCCTCCGCGATGGCGCGCTCCTCGTCAGTGGGTACCACCAGGACGGGAATGGCGGAGGACGGCGTGGAAATGACGCGCGGTTCCTTTGAACGCTGGGCGTTCAGGCCGCCGTCGAGCTCTATACCCAGGGCACCCAGGTGGTCAGCCACGAGCGCGCGGAACTGCTGGGAGTTCTCGCCGATTCCGGCGGTGAACACCAGCGCCTTGGCCCCGCCGACGGCCACGTGGTAGCCGCCGATGTACTTGGCAAGCCGGTAGGACGCGACGGCGAGCGCCATCGAGGCGCGTTCATCGCCGGCCTCCGAGGCCTCCACCACGGAGCGCATGTCGTTGTTCCCGGCCAGGCCCTTCAGCCCCGATTCCCGGTTCAGCATGGTGTCGATGTCCTCCGGCGTCCACCCTGCCCGGCCCAGGAACACCAGGATGGAGGGGTCCAGGTCGCCGGAGCGGGTGCCCATCACCAGGCCCTCGAGCGGAGTGAAGCCCATGGAGGTGTCCACGGAGTGTCCGCCGCGGATGGCGGTGACGGAGGCGCCGTTGCCCAGGTGGGCGATGACGGCGTCGAACTCTTCGATGGGGAGGTCCAGCAGCGCCGCTGACCGTCGCGCCACGTACTCGTGCGAGGTGCCGTGGAAGCCGTACCGGCGGATGCCGTGGTTGGTGTAGAGCTCGTCCGGGACGGCGTAGCGCCAGGCGTGCTCGGGCAGGGTGCGGTGGAAGGCGGTGTCGAAGACGGCCACCTGCGGCATCTTGGGCCACTTTTTGGTGATGGCGCGGATGCCCAGGACGTTGGCTGGGTTGTGCAGCGGCGCCAGGGGGTTGAGCCGTTCAATGGCGCGGGTGATTTCGTTGTCCACCATCACGGGCTCGGAAAAGCGTTCTCCGCCGTGGACCACCCGGTGCCCCACCGCGCCGAGCTCCAGGTCGCCCAGTTCCTGGTGGATGGCCGCGTCAACCTGCTCCAGGGCCTCGGCATGGTCCCGCGGGCCTTCGATCTGGCCATCGCCGCCCCCGCCGTTGCCCATGCCGATCTTCTCTATCAGTCCCTCGGTGAGCACCGTCCCGGCGGCCACGTCCCGGACCTGGTACTTCAGCGACGACGAACCGGAGTTGATGACGAGCACGAGCATGCGGGGCCTCCTCAGCCTGGCGTCTGCAGTTCAACCCCCACTATAGGTGGCGCGGCTAACGGCCAGTCCTCAGCAGCGTGTTGCCGTCCTCGGTGACAGGTACGCCGTTGGAATCCATACCACCCACGCGCAGCGCGACGGCAAGTCCCATGGACCAGCGTCAAGTCCTCGTCTTCACCATCTCCGGCGGGAAGATCAGGGAAGCCTTGGAACTTGCTGAGGACAGCACTGAGCTGGCGCACTTTTGGTCCTGACCTGCGGTGCTGATAACGCTTTCGTCACAGGGTTTCGGGCGGCTTGCCAAAAATATCATCAGCATGCTTACTATAGATGCAGTCGATCGGAAACGGCTGCGAACGGAAATCGAGAAGGGTGCGCTCAGTGAACGGGGCGCACCTTTTTCGTGACTGTGGGGTTCCTTGCGGAGAGGCGCAGCCTGTGCATAGAGTCGGCAAACAAGGCTGGACCACGCCGAGAGGACAATTCCATGACGAACGAGCCCACTTCGATCGACGAGAACGACCCCACCAACACGGGATCCAGCAGCACCGCCCCGCTCGACGCGCAACCCGACTCGGGCAGCAAGAATGATCCCACGGGCGTGGAGGGCGCCAACCCGGCCCTGGACGATACCGGCCACCTCAAGGCCGGCGAAACCGGGGAAGCCCCTGAGGCTCCCGAAGACCGGGAAGGACTGGACCTTACGCCGCAGGGCCTTTCGGACGAGCCGGCCAAGCAGGAAGACCCGGACAGCCTGGCCAAGCCGGACAACAGCTGACAGAGCCATACGCAAAAGGACGACGCCGGCACCCACCAGGGTGCCGGCGTCGTCCTTTGCCACTAGCGGGCCAGGCGGGCGCCCTGCCCCTGCCCCAGCTCCTGACCCTGGCTCGCCAGGTAGTCGAAAAGCTGGCGGAGGCCGAACGTCCAGGCCGGGAGTTCCTCGCACGGACCCACCTGGTTGACCAGGGCACCGAGGTGGCGGCTGCGGATGGTGACGGTGTCGCCGTGCTTGTGGGTGAATCCCTGGCCCGGTTCGTCCCGGTCCTGCGTGGGCGCAAAGAGGGTCCCCGTGAACAGCGCGAAGCCGTCCGGATACTGGTGGTGCTTTCCGTAGGTGGCGGCCACGAGTTCCTCGAAGGGCCTGCTGATCCGGGACACACTGTTCCGGCCCTCCAGCAGGTAGCCGTCCGCACCGTCCACGCGGAGCAGGATCTCCTCATCTCGCAGCGTGTCCAGGGTGAAGGCACCGTCGAACAGCCTGATGAACGGCCCCAGCGCGCTGGAGGCGTTGTTGTCCTTGGCCTTGCCCAGCAGCAGGGCGCTCCTGCCTTCCACGTCGCGCAGGTTGACGTCGTTGCCCAGCGTCGCGCCCACAACGCGGCCGCCGGACGTGGCGATCAGCACCAGCTCCGGCTCCGGGTTGTTCCAGGACGAAAAGGCAGGAATGCCGATGTCCGCGCCCAGGCCCACCGATGACAGGACGGGCGCTTTGGTGAAGACCTCCGGGTCCGGCCCGATCCCCACCTCCAGGTACTGCGACCATAGCCCTTCGGCGATGAGGACCCGCTTGGCTTCGGCCGCCTCCGCCGATCCGGGCCTCAGGTCGGCGAGGCTTCCGCCCAGGGCACGGCCCACCAGTTCCCGTACTTCCGCAGCCCGTGCGGCGTCGCCCGCGCAGCGCTCCTCGATGACCCGTTCGATCATGCTGTCCACAAACGTGACGCCGCAGGCCTTGATGACCTGGAGGTCAATGGGTGCCAGGAGCCTGGTTTCGGTGGCGTCCACCGTCCTGCCGTCCCCGGCCAGGGAGGCATTGACGACGTCGGCCGTCGCCCAGCGGGGCTCGGCCAGGTCGGGATCCAGCAGGGCCGCGCGGACGGCTGCGGGCGGGTCCGGCAGTTCCAGCAGGCCGGAGACCGTGGCGGCCAGGCGGTGCAGGTCGAAGATGGTGCCCCCGCTGACGGCCACAACGCGCGGGCCGCCCGTTTCACCATCCCAGACCCGGCCAATGAGCAGCGCGTCATCGGCATCCTCGGGAAGGACAGAACGTACAGCCCCGGGCGTCGTACTCACTGCTGCACCCCCGTCCCGGCCCCGTCACGGGAAGCGTCCGACTCAGGGTGCCGCCAGACGCCGTCGACCCTTTGCGGGACCCGCCACGGATTGCTGTCCTGCAGGGGTTCGGGCAGCCGCGTTGCGGGGAACGACTGGTATGCCACCGGGCGGAGGAAGCGCCGGATGGCCGCCGTCCCCACGGACGTGGTGTTCGAGGTGGTGGCCGGGTAGGGGCCGCCGTGGTGCTGGGCGTAACTGACGGTGACACCGGTGGGCCAGCCGTTCCAGAGCACCCGCCCGCTGATGTCCGCCAGCCGGGCAGCGAGTTCGGAGACGTCGTCGTCCTCCTCTGCCTGCAGCGTAGTGGTCAGCTGCCCTTCGAGCAGCGCCGCCAGCTCCGGCAGCTCCGCCTGGTCCTGGTACTCCACCACCAGGCTGGCGGGGCCGAACATTTCCTGCCGCAGCAGGCCGGGGTTCTTTCGGACCTCCTCCGCCGTGGTGCGCAGGACGGTGGGCGCGGGTTCGTCCGCAAAGTCCCCTTCCAGCAGGACTCCCACTCCCCCGCTGTCCCGTAGCGTGGTGACGGCGTCGGCGTAGCCCGCGTGCAGGCGGTCGCTGAGCAGCCGGGCGGGAGCGAACCCTGCCAGCGCCTCCACCAGCTGGCTGCGGAGCGCCTCCGTGTCCCCAGCGGGGACGAACAGCAGCCCCGGCTTGGTGCAGAACTGGCCCATGCCCAGGGTGAAGGAACCGGCATAGCCCTTGATGATCTCTGCCTGCCGGGCTGACCACGCGCCGGGCGCCACGAAGACGGCGTTGATGCCGCCCAGTTCGCCGAAGAAGGGGATGGGTTCGGGGCGTGCAGCAATCCGGGTGAGCAGGGCACGGCCGCCGGCGGTGGAGCCGGTGAAGCCGATGGCCTTGACCAGGCGATGGTCAACAAGGGCCTCCCCCGCCTGGCGGCCGGTCACCATTGAGAAGAGGCCGTGCGGCGCTCCGGCGTCCTCCAGGGCATCGATTACTACCTGTGCGGTGCGGGCGGCAAGTTCGCGGTGGGCGTCATGGGCCTTGTGCACCACGGAGCAGCCCGCCGCCAGGGCTGAGGCACTGTCACCGCCCATCACGCTGAACGCAAAGGGGAAGTTGGAGGCTCCGAAGACGCCGACGACGCCGAGGGGCACGTTGTACCGCCGGAGGTCCGGCCGCGGCCCCATGCCCCAGGCGGGGTCGTCGTGGTCGATGGTGGCGTCGAAGTGCTCGCCGCGGCGGATCTCGTCCGCGAACAGCCGCAGCTGGAAGACGGTGCGCTTGAGCTCCCCCTCCAGTCGCGGGGTACCCAGGTGGGTTTCCCGGACGGCCGTTTCCACCAGCCCGGATGCGTCCTGCTCCAGGCCGGCGGCGATGGCTTCGAGCCAGCCGGCCCGGGTGTTGGGGTCTACGATCCGGCCCTTTTCAAAGGCGGACGCTGCGGCTTGGACGGCGGCGTTTACTCCTGCGCTCATCGGCCGGCTCCGGCAGGGGCCAGGGCTGCGCCGGTGACGGCGGCGCGGTTGCCCACTTCCTGCCATCCGGCGCCGTTGGGGAATTCCCACCGGGCGCGGGAGGCACTGAGCATCTCAGCGCCGGTGCCGGGCAGTTCCGGTGCAGCATAACGGCCGTTCGTGATCCTGACCGGCTCGGCGAAGTGCTCGTGCAGGTGGTCGACGAACTCGACCATGCGGTTTTCCTGGCTGCGGCCCACCACGGCGTAGTCGAAGAAGGAGAAGTGCTGGACCAGCTCGCACAGCCCCACGCCGCCGGCGTGCGGGCAGACGGGCACCCCGAATTTGGCTGCCAGCAGCAGGATGGCGATGTTCTCATTGACGCCGGCCACCCGGGTTGAATCGAGTTGCAGCACGTCGATGGCGCCGGCCTGGAGCAGCTGCTTGAAGACGATGCGGCTCTGCACTGCTTCACCGGTGGCCACCCGGACCGGGGCAACGCCCCTGCGGATTTCGGCGTGGCCCAGGACGTCGTCGGTGCTGGTGGGTTCCTCGATCCAGTAGGGGCTGAATTCTGACAGCTGGTTGACCCACTCGATCGCCTCGGACACCTCCCACCGCTGGTTGGCATCAATGGCAATGGGGAGGTCGCCCACGGCCTCGCGGGCCAGGGCCATGCGCCGGCGGTCGTCGCTGATGTCCCCGCCCACCTTGAGCTTGATCATGGAGAACCCGTCGGCCGCCGCCTCCTTGCTGAGCCGGACCAGTTTCTCGTCGCTGTAGCCCAGCCACCCCGGGGAGGTGGTGTAGGCGGGGAAGCCGTCGGCCTTGAGTTCCGCGATGCGTTGCTCCTTGCCGTCCTGGCCGGCACGGAGGATCTCAAGTGCCTCCTCCGGGCTGAGGGCATCGCGGATATGCGTGAAGTCCACCACGCTGACCAGTTCCTCGGGTGTCATCTCACTGAGGAGGAGCCAGAGGGGCTTGTTTTCCCGGCGGGCACGGATGTCCCACAGTGCGCTGACCAGGGCGCCGCAGGCCATCTGCGTCACACCCTTTTCGGGGCCCAGCCAGCGGAGCTGGGAGTCGTGGATGAGGAGCCTGGAGGCCGCGCCCAGGTCACCGATGAGTTCGTCGATGTCGCGGCCCAACAGCAGGCGGGCATAGGCGTCAATGGCTGCAGTCAGGATTTCGTTGCCGCGGCCGCAGCTGAAAATGAAGCCGTGGCCCTCGTCGCCCGCATCTGTGCGGATGACCACATAGGCGGCCGAGTAATCAGGGTCTACGTTGACCGCGTCTGAACCGTCGAGCTCAAGGGACGTGGGGAAGCGGACGTCCTGGGTGTTGATGGACGTGATGGAAGGCATGGATCTCAACTTTCGGAGCGGAACTGGAGAAGGGAAAGATTCGATTCCTATACGAATTTCTAAAATCATATAGGAGACGTGACGTACGTCAACCCATGACCGGCCAGCATGCCCCACCAAACGCAGCAGCCCCGGCCGTCCAGGGCCGGGGCTGTTCGTCGAGAGCTAGGTGATGATGTGCTTGCGCGGCGGTCCACTGTCCTCCAGCGGGGCAAGTTCCACCTCAAAGGCCTGCGCAAAGCGGTCAAACGAATTACGGATATGCGTCGTCATGGCCGCCTCTGCCCCCTCCGGATCGCAGGCCTCGATAGCCTCCCTGACCGCAGTATGCTCAGCCACCGTAATGGCCCCGTCCACATCCGCCGGGTAGAGCCGGAAGGTGTGCAGGTGGCAGTGGGTCTGGGCAAAGGCATGCCGGACCACGGGGTTTCCCGAGGCGGCAAGGATGGTGTCATGGAAACGGGTGTCATGGGCCACCAGATCCTGCCGCAGGTCCTTGCTCCGCTTCATGGCGCTCCGGAAGCTGCCCAGTTCCTTCTCCAGCGCGCCGGCCGGATTGGCGAGGCGGTCAACAGCGGCCGCGCGGGCCGCCCAGGGTTCCACGAGGAGCCGGAATTCAAACAGCGAGCGCAGTTCCGGCAGGTCCAGCAGCGGGGTGGTGCTGTATCCCCGGCCGGGGTTGTAGACCACCAGGTTGTCGCCCTCAAGCCGTTGAAGGACCTCGCGGACGGGCGTCTGCGACACTCCGAGGCTGCGGGCGACGGCGTCAATGTTGATCCGGGTGCCGGGCGCTATCTCGCCCTCCAGGATTGAGGCACGCATCGACGAATAGACGTCGGGCACGGCGGCCTTGCCGCGGGAGGTTTCGGATGGTTGACGTGGGGGCACGCGGTTACCTCTTGCACTGGGTTGGACTTGCTGCGGAGCTTGGACATGGCCTTTTCGGCCGGGAGTCGCTTGGGGGAATCATAAGCCACACCCCCCACAGCCTTCATGGAAGGGCTTTTTTGGAGAGGCACTTGATCCCGGTCACATTATCTATATGATTAATCCAATTCCTATACGATTTGGCGCTGACACCTTCCGCGTCCTCCCCTCCCGCCCGTGCGCCCCGTACCCGAAGCCATGTATATGTCGAAGGAGACCGCATGACTACGCTCGGAAGTAAGACCTCCATTGCCAATTCATCCCCCCAGCCCCGCCTCATGACCCGCAAGCGCTGGGTGATCATCTGGCTTGCCTTCATCGGCCTCAGCATCAACTACCTTGACCGGTCCAGCCTCAGCGTCGCCCTGCCCTTCATGGGCAAGGACTTTGAGCTCAGCGCCACCCAGCAGGGGCTCATTTTTGCCGCCTTCTTCTGGGCCTACGACTTCTTCCAACTCGCTGCCGGCTGGTACGTGGACAAGGTAGGCCCCCGCCGTTCGTTCTCCCTGGCCGCCATCTGGTGGTCCGTCTTCACCATGGTGACGGCGGCAGCCTCCAGCTTCTGGTCCCTGTTCGCCGCCCGCTTCCTCCTGGGCGTCGGCGAAAGCCCTGCCCCCAGCACCGCCGCCAAGGTGGTGGCCACCTGGTTCCCCGTCCGGGAACGCGCCTTCGCCACCAGCATCTGGGACTCCGGCTCCCGCGTCGGAGCGGTGATCGCGCTGCCCATCGTCACCCTGGTGGTCGCCTTTACCTCCTGGCACGCCGTCTTCATCATCATCGGTGTCCTTGGAATCATCTGGGCCGCCGTCTGGTGGAAGTACTACCGCAACCCGGAGGAGCACGCCGGGGCAAACGCCGCGGAGGTCAGCTACATCCAGGAGGGCGGCGCCCGCGGCGCGGCAAGCGATGACGAAGGCGCAGCCAAACTTCCGTGGCGGTCGCTCTTCAAGTACCGCACCATCCTCAGCATGATGTTCGGTTTCTTCTGCCTGAACAGCGCCATCTACTTCTTCATCACGTTCTTCCCCAGCTACCTGGTCAAGGAACGCGGCTTCGACCTCCTGAAGCTCGGCTTCTTCGGCGCGATCCCCGGCATCTGCGCGGTCCTGTTCGGCTGGCTCGGCGGCTACCTGGCCGACCGCGCCGTCCGCGCAGGATCCCCGGTCAGCAAGGTCCGCAAGACGGCCATCGCCGGCGGCCTGGCCGGCGGCTCGGTCATCATGTTCGCCGCACTGGTTCCGGAAGCATGGATGGCCCTGGCCCTGCTGTCCGTCGCCTACTCCAGCCTCACCGTGGCCGCCACGGGCATCTGGTCGCTGCCGGCCGACGTCGCCCCGAGCTCACGCCACGTGGGCTCCATCGGCGGGCTGCAGAACTTTGCCTCCAACCTGGCCGGCATCTTCACGCCCATCCTGATCGGCGTCCTGGTGGACCAGACCGGATCCTTCGTGGCGCCGCTCGCCGTCATCGGCGCGATCTCGCTCATCGGAGCGGCCAACTACCTGTTCGTCATCGGCAAGATCGAGCCGCTGAAGGTCAAGGCAGCCGCCTAGACCCTTCAGCACCCAGACAAAAAGTACGACGCCGGCACTTTGCATAGTGCCGGCGTCGTACTTTTCTGCATGGTCCCCTACGAGGCCGGCGCCTGCGCCGGGACCTTCGCCTGCGATGGAGGGTCTGTTTGCGCTGGTGTCTGCGCCTGGATCGCCGTAATGGCCACCGTGTTCACAATGTCCTCCACGGTGCAGCCGCGGGAAAGGTCATTGACCGGCTTCCGCAACCCCTGCAGGACCGGTCCCACCGCCACCGCCCCGGAGCTCTGCTGCACCGCCTTGTAGGTGTTGTTGCCCGTATTCAGGTCCGGGAAGATGAACACCGTGGCCTGCCCGGCCACGGAGGAACCGGGCATCTTGGACGCGGCGATCGAGGCATCCACGGCGGCGTCGTACTGGATGGGGCCTTCCACGGCGAGGTCCGGGCGGCGCTCGCGGACCAGTTCGGTGGCCTGCCGCACCTCGTCCACCGCCTCGCCCGCGCCGGAGCCGCCCGTGGAGTAGGACAGCATGGCCACCCGCGGTTCCACCCCGAACTGCGCGGCGGTCTCGGCCGAGGCCAGGGCAATATCGGCCAGCTGCTCCACGTTGGGATCCGGGTTCACCGCGCAGTCGCCGTACACGAGCACCCGGTCCGGCATCAGCATCAGGAACACCGAGGACACGATCTTCACGCCCTCGCGGGTCTTCACGAACTCCAGCGCCGGCCGGATGGTGTGCGCGGTGGTGTGGGCGGCACCGGAAACCATCCCGTCCACCACACCCAGCTGGACCATCATGGTGCCGAAGTAGCTCACGTCCTGCATGATCTCCAGGGCCTTGGGCAGGTCCACGCCCTTGTGTGCCCTCAGCTCCGCGTACTTCTCGGCGAACTTCAGCCGCAGGTCCGAGGTGGCTGGGTCGATGACATTAATGCCGGACAGGTCGATGCCGTTGGCCGCGGCCAGCTCCCGGACGTCGGACTCCGGGCCCAGGAGCGTCAGGTCGCAGACGTCGCGGCGGTGCAGGATCTCGGCGGCCCGCAGGATCCTCACGTCGGTCCCCTCGGGGAGCACCACGTGGCGGCGCTGCGCCCGGGCCCGCTCGATCAGGTCGTGGAGGAACCGCAGCGGCGTCATCCGTTCCGCCCGCGGCAAATGCAGCCGCTCCACCAGCTCGGCCTCGTCCACCCGGCGGGACCAGAGGCCCAGCGCGGATGCCACCTTGCGCCGGTGCCCCGACCAGATTTCGCTGCGCACCTCGGACACCCGGCGGGCCGTCTGGTACGTGTCCTCGTCCGCGGCAAAGACAGGGAAGGGCGCCTGCGCCAGGAGCGGGTAGATGTTGGCGTCCGGGGCCAGGCCACCGGTGAGGATGAGCGCCGACGCCACCGGAAATTCGGGCGAGAAGGACGAGGCCAGGCAGGCCACCATCACGTCTGCCCGGTCCCCCGGCACGATCACCAGGGCGCCCTCGTCCAGCACGTTCAGGAAGTTGCCCACGTTCATCGCGGCAACCTTGATGTCCCTGACGTCACGTTCCATGTCAGGCGTTCCCGCGATTTGGCGGACGCCCAGCGCCGCAGCCACTTCCCCGGTGGTGGGGCGGGCAATCTCCTCCAGCTCCGGCAGGATGTACACCGGGCGGCCGGAAGCGCCGGGCTTCAGGGCAGCCGCGATGGCGTCCAGGTCGCCGGCGCTGGCCCTGTTCACCATGATGGCCAGCAGCGCACACCGTTCGGCGGCGAGCTCCTTGCGGGCAACTTCGACGGCGGCAGCGGTTTCCGGGACGGTCCGCCCCTTGGCACCCACCACGGCCACCACGGGCGTGGCGAGGTTGTTGGCCAGCCGGGCGTTCAGGTCGAACTCGACGGCGGAATCCTGGCCAACCAGGTCGGTGCCCTCCACGATCACCACGTCGCAATGGCGCGCGATGTCGGCAAAAATCTCCACGCACCGGGCATCAATTTCCGCCCGGTTTCCCTCCGCGAGCAGGGTGCGGACCTCGTCGTAGGTCAGGCCGCCGCGGCAGCGCTCGTCATCCAGGGCGAACCGGGCCTTCATCAGCGCCACCATCGGGTCGTCGGCTGCCGAGGGGCCATGGACCACCGGCTTGAAGAAGCCGATCCTGTCCGCGTGCCGGTGCAGGGTGTCCGCCAGGCCGAGTGCCACAAGGGACTTGCCCGAGCCGGGGGTGGTTGCGCTGACGTAGATGCCTTTGGCCATGGTCCGCCCTTTGCTGTTCTTGCTGGTGCCGGTCCCCCCATCCTTGCACTTCGAGGCCGCGCGCGGGGCGGCCGACCCAGCGTCGACTGCTCCGTAACTGCCGTTTTGGGCGCTGAGAACGGCAGTTACGCAGCAATCGGTGACGGGGCGCCCAGCCGCGCAAGGTGTGTCCCGGCGTCGTGCCCTATCCCGCCTCCCCTTGACACCGGACCCCCTCATGGGATTACCTAATGAACATTCGGTAAATAAAGCTGGAGGCAATGACGCATGGCTGAAACTGCACTTTCCGGGGCCACCCACCCCATCCTGGAAAACGACTACGCCTCCGAATGGATGGGAATTGAGGTCCTGGCCCTCAGCGACGGCCACGCCACCATCCGGATGACGCTCCGGCAGGAAATGCTCAACGGCTTCGGCATGGCCCACGGCGGAATGATCTTCGCCTTCGGCGACACCGCCTTCGCCCTGGCGTGCAACCCCATCCACCCTGCACCCGGCGAGGAAGGCACCATCACCGTCGCTTCCGGCGTCGACATCAACTTCCTCAAGCCCGCCTTCCGGGGCCAGGTGCTCACCGCAGTGGCCGACCGCCGCTCCAGCGCCGGCCGCAGCGGACTCTACGACATCCAGATCTTCGCCGCCGACGCCGCTGCGCCGGCTGCCGAAGGCCAGCCCAGTTCCAGCACCCCGGGCGAGCTCATCGCCGAGTTCCGCGGACGCAGCCGCACCATCCCCAAGAAGTAGGAAAATCATGACCCTGCATGCCCCCGAAACCCCCGCCGCTGCCGGCATCGACCCTGGCCTGGACCGCGAGGAGACCATCTCCCGCGACGAGCTCGAAGCCCTCCAGCTCAGCCGGCTGCAACACACCGTTGCCTACGCCTACGAGCGGGTCCCGCTGTACAAGCGCAAGTTCGACGAGGCCGGCATCCACCCCACCGACCTGCGCGAACTCGAGGACCTGGGCAACTTCCCCTTCACCACCAAGGAGGACCTGCGCCAGGAGTACCCGTTCGGCATGTTCGCGGTGCCGCAAAGAGAAGTGGCCCGGATCCACGCCAGCTCCGGCACCACCGGCCGGCCCACCGTCGTCGGCTACACCAAGCAGGACCTGGCCGACTGGGCCAAGCTGGTGGCCCGCAGCTTCCGCGCCTCCGGCATCCGCCCCGGCATGAAGGTCCACAACGCCTACGGCTACGGCCTGTTCACCGGCGGCCTGGGAGCGCACGCCGGCGCCGAGGCCCTGGGCTGCACCGTGATCCCCATGTCCGGCGGCCAGACCGAACGCCAGATCCAGCTGATCCAGGACTTCAAGCCGGACGCCATCCTCGCCACGCCCACCTACCTGCTCACCATCGCCGACGCCATGGCGCACATGGGCATCGACCCCGCCTCCACCTCGCTGAAGTTCGCCGTGCTGGGCGCCGAGCCGTGGACGCAGGAGATGCGGCACGAGCTCGAGGTCATGATGAACATCAAAGCGTGCGACATCTACGGCCTGTCCGAGGTCATGGGCCCGGGCGTTGCCGGCGAGGCCGTGGAGACCCAGGACGGCAGCCACATCTGGGAGGACCACTTCCGCCCCGAGATCATCGACGCCTTCAACCCGGCCCCGGGCAAGGAAAACGTCCTGCGCGACGGCGAGCACGGTGAACTGGTCTTCACGTCCCTGACCAAGGAAGCGCTGCCGATCATCCGCTACCGCACCAAGGACCTCACCCGCCTGCTGCCCGGCAGCGCCCGCCCGGCGCACCGCCGGATGGGCCGCATCACCGGCCGCAGCGACGACATGATCATCCTGCGCGGCGTGAACCTGTTCCCGTCCCAGATCGAGGAAATCGCCCTCCGCATCCCCGAGCTGAGCCCTCACTTCCAGCTCGAACTGACCCGGCCGGAAGGCCAGCGGATGGACCAGCTGACCGTCCGGATCGAGCGCCGGGACGCGGTCACCGTTGAGCAGAGCACGACGGCGGCACGCACCTTGAAGGAGCAGATCAAGATCCATGTGGGTTCTTCGTGCACCGTGAACGTGGTGGAGCCGGGCTCGCTGGAGCGGTCCAACGGCAAACTGCGCCGCATCTACGACATGCGGCCGAAGGCGTAACGGAAGATGCTGCCGGGCACAGCCGATGCCGGCCGGGTTGCTGCCCGGCCGGCGCCGGCTCCCGGACCGACCGACCGTTCGTGAGAAACTAGCCACTATGCCCAGCACCACCGAAACATCCAGCCCCACCGGCCCAGCAAACGGAACAGCAAAGCGCGGCCGCCCCGGCTACGACCAGCAGTCCGTGCTGCGCATCGCCGTCGACGTCTTCAACCGCCATGGCTACGACGCCACCTCGATGGGGATCCTGGCGGACAACCTGGGCATCTCCAAATCCGCCATCTACCACCACGTGCCGTCCAAGGGCGACCTCCTCAAACTTGCCCTCGACCACGCCCTGGGCGGCCTTGAGGCCATCCTTGAACGGCCGGAGGCCACTTCCGGGGCTGCCGATGCCCGGCTGGAGTTCGTGCTCCGGCAGACGGTGGCCGTGCTGGTGGACCGTCTGCCGTTCGTCACCCTGCTGCTGCGGCTGCGGGGCAACACGGAAATTGAGCGGGATGCGCTGGAACGCCGCCGGACCTTCGACCACAAGGTGGCTGTGCTGATTTCGGCTGCCCGCGATGAGGGCTCGCTCCGCCAGGACATCGATCCCCGAACCGTCAGCCGCCTCCTGTTCGGCATGATCAACTCGATCGTGGAGTGGTACAAGCCGGGCGGCTCCCTCTCCCCGCAGCGGCTTGCCGACGACGTCATCACCATGGCGTTCGACGGCCTCCATGCGGACGTGTAGGCCGCGCATCCACTGGTCCACGGGCAACTAATAAGCGTGCTTGGTATTTGGCGGGCTCCCCGGCTACGGTGGTAGAAAGCCATCGTCCGCAGGGAGGTCCTGAATGAGCCAGGCCAATGATCCACGGCGTTCATGCCGGCCCCGGACAGTACTCGCGGGCGGACTCCTGACCGCAGCCCTGGCACTTAGCGGCTGCACCGGTTCGCCTGCTCCCCCGGCCCCTGGCACCTCCTCCCCAGGCCAGGCAGCGCCGTCGGCCCCGGCCTCAGGGGCTTCCGCTTCGGCAGCGCCAACCACCGGCGCAGGCCCGGACTCCGGAACCGCGGCCGGCAACCTGCCGCAGCTCGTGGAAAACCTCTCCCCATCCGTGGTCACCATCTTCACCCAGGGCGGCCTGGGCAGCGGCGTTGTCTACTCCGCCGACGGACTGATCCTCACCAACGAGCATGTGATCCGGGGCGCAACCAACGTGGAGGTCGGATTTGCCGACGGGCAGCGCGTGGAAGGGACGGTCAAGGCAAGCGACGCCGTGACGGATCTGGCCCTGGTGCAGGCCAAGCGCACCGGCCTGCCGAAACCCACGTACCAGACCACGCTGCCCAAGGTAGGCGAAGGCGCACTGGTCCTGGGTTCCCCGCTCGGATTCGAGAACACGGCCACCGCAGGCATCATTTCCGGGCTGCACCGCTCCATTCCAGGGTCCGCATCCAACAGCCTCTCCCTGGTGGACCTCATCCAGACGGACGCACCCATCAGCCCCGGCAACTCCGGCGGTGCCGTGATCAACATGCGCGGCGAGGTAATCGGCATCAGCGAGGCGTACATCCCGCCGTCAGCCGGTGCGGTCTCCCTTGGTTTCGCCATCCCGGCCGCCACGGCAGTGGACGTGGCGGAGGAGCTGCTGGCCAGCGGCACCGCCAAGCACGCCTACCTGGGCCTTACCCCGGGCGAACTGACCGCCCAGATCGCCGCCCAGCTGGGCATCCAGGGAGGATCCGGAGTAGTGGTCCTCGCCGCGGACACGGACGGCCCGGCAGGGAAGGCAGGAATCCGCCCCGGGGACGTCCTGCAGTCCATGGAGGGCGTTGAGCTCACCACGCCCGAAAAGCTCCTGGCGGAATTGCGCAAGCGCAACCCCGGCGACACCGTAGGCTTCAAGGTCAAGCGGGGGGACCAAAGCCTGGACATCAAGGTGGACCTCACCGACCGTCCCGCCACTACAACCACCCGATAGGAAGGAAGAAACATGAGCCACCCCAAGGAAGAACCTGACGCAGGATTCATCGTCCCGGACCCGTCCAAGCTCCGTGAGGACATTCCCGGCGACGCCGGCGACGAGGCCAACGTGATCCGCTTCAGCGAGGAGCAGGCCCTGATCGAGGAACAGTCGCACGGCATCCGCCCCGACACCTACAGCGTTCCGGCAGGCGGCCCGACCATGGACGAGGCCCGCGGCAACATGGACCTCTCGGACCGCAGCGAAGAAGGCCGCGGCACCGGACGCGAGGATGACAGCAGCGACGACGGCCTGCACGGCGGCGCCGAAAGCTGACCTCCGGACAGAGACAAGCAGCAGGGGTGCCCCGATCCGACCGGGGCGCCCCTGCTGCTGTGTTTAACGGCGGAGCCGCGTTTGTCGGCAGGCCTAGACCTGGTACTCCAGCTTCCCGCCCAGGTTCTCGTGGACGCACAGGATGTTGTGCTCGGTGTCCATGAACCACGCGCACTTTTCCGAGCCGGTAGTGCAGATATGGTTCTCCGTCTTGAGGTTGGGCAGGTCGTAGTCCTGGAAAATGACTCCCCTTGCCTCCATGTCACGGACGGTTGCCTCGATATCGGCGACCTCAAAGCTCAGCGCGGTATGGTACGAGTGCCTGCCGTCCGAGACCGGCATCAGCTGCAGCAGCGGGCCGCCGTCGGCGCCGAGCAGTTCGCTTCCGTCCTCCGTTTTTCCACGGTGCGGGAGTCCCAGCTTTTCCGTGTAAAAACTGCGGGCGCGCGCTGCATCATCAACCGGCAGGATGGTTGTGGCTGCGTTCATTCTCAGGGTCATTGGGCCACCTCCTACGGGCAGAATCTTACGCCCGGCAGGCCCAAAAAGGACCGCCCCCAAACGCCCCATCACTTCCCGCCCACCAAACCCAAACGCCCCATCACTTTCCTGAAAGAAGTGATGGGGCGTTTGGGAAAACCGGCAGTAAGTGATGGGGCGTTGGGTTACTTTTCGACCAGGGTGAGGACGTCGTAGGTGGCCACGATCTCGTCGTTCTGGTTGGTGAGCACAGCGTCCCAGGCCACCTCACCGTATTCGTCGGTTTCACGCGGGGTGATCTTCTTGGCGGTGAGGGTCACCCGGATGGAATCGCCGGCGGCCACGGGGGTGAGGAAGCGTGCGTTCTCCAGGCCGTAGTTGGCCAGGACTGGGCCCGGCGCAGGCTCCACGAAGAGTCCGGCAGCCCAGCTCAGCAGCAGGTAGCCGTGCGCCACGATGCCCGGGAAGAACGGGTTGGCTTCCGCCGCTTCCTGGTTGGTGTGGGCGTAGAACGTGTCCCCGGTGGAGTGGGCGAACGCGCTGATGTCCTCCAGTGTGACCTGCCGCAGGTCCGAGCGGACGGCGTCGCCGATCCGCAGGGTGGACAGGTTCTTCCGGAACGGATGCGCGCCCTCGGTCTCCACCGTGAAGTTGCGGTCAGCCCCGGTGTGCCACACGCCGGTAACCGCGGTCAGCATGTTGGGCGAGCCCTGGATGGCGGTCCGCTGCATGTGGTGCAGCACGGACCGGATGCCGCCCAGTTCCTCGCCGCCGCCCGCGCGTCCCGGACCGCCGTGGACCAGGTGGGGAACGGGTGAGCCGTGGCCGGTGGAGGACCGGGCGTCCTCGCGGTTCAGCATCAGGACGCGGCCATGGTGGGCCGCGATGCCGGTGACCAGCTCGCGGGCCGCCTCGGGATCGTTGGTGCACACGGATGCCACCAGCGAACCACCGCCGCGGGCGGCGAGGCGTACGGCATCCGCCAGGTCCTTGTAGCCGATGACGGAGGATACCGGCCCGAAGGCTTCGAGCGAGTGGATGGCTTCAGCTTCTGGGTTGTCCCAGTTCAGGACCACGGGAGCCATGAAGGCCCCACCGTCCACTACCCCGGTGGTTCCGTCGGCGGAGGTGACCGACGGCGAATCGAGCGTTCCGTACGCAAGCTCGCCGCCGGCGTCGAGCATTGACTGCACGGCAGCGCGGACGTCCTCCAGCTGCTCCACCGACGCAAGGGCGCCCATGGTGACGCCTTCCCCGCGGGGGTCACCCAGGACCACGCGCTCGGCGATCCGCTTGCCAATGGCTGCCGACACGGCGGGCACCAGCTCCTGCGGCACGATGGCCCGGCGGATGGCGGTGCATTTCTGGCCGGCCTTGACGGTCATCTCGGTGACCACGGACTTGACGAAAGCATCGAATTCCGGGGTGCCCTCTACGGCATCCGGACCAAGGATGGCGGCATTCAGGGAGTCCGTCTCGGACGTGAACCGGACGCCGCCCTCCACCACATTCGGGTGGGCCTTCAGGGACCTGGCGGTGGAGGCGGACCCGGTGAACGCCACCAGGTCGCGGTAGTCCAGCACGTCCAGCAGCCCGCGGACCGAGCCGGAGATGAGCTGCAGCGACCCCTTGGGCAGGATGTTCGATTCCACGATGGCCTTGACCACTGCGGCCGCAACATAGCCCGTGGGAGTGGCCGGCTTGACGATGGTGGGGACGCCGGCCAGGAAGGCGGGAGCGAACTTCTCGAGCATCCCCCAGACCGGGAAGTTGAAGGCGTTGATCTGCACGGCGACGCCGGGGATGCGGGTGTAGATGTGTTCGCCGGCGAAGGATCCGTCCTTGGACAGCACCTCCATGGGACCGTCCACCACCACCTGGGAGTTGGGCAGCTCACGCCGGCCCTTGGAACCGAAGGTGAAGAGGACGCCGATGCCGCCGTCGATGTCCACCATGGAATCGATCTTGGTGGCGCCGGTCTGGTAGGAGAAGCCATAGAAGTGGTCGCGGCGGGCGTTGAGGTACTGCGCCAGCTCCTTGAGCTTGAGGGCGCGCTGGTGGAAGGTCAGCTGGCCCAGTCCGGCCTGGCCGGTGGTGCGGCCGTACTCCACGACGGCGGCGAGGTCCAGCCCCTCCGTGCTCACCTTGGCCAGGACCTCCCCGATGCTCGCATCCCTGACGGGGACCGCGGAGGCCGAGGAGCCGGCGTCGGGCGTCCACCATGCGTCCATGACGAAGCTGGGCACTGTCTCCACGGTGTCGACCGTGGCCTGGGGAGCTGTGGCTGTGGTGGTCATCGTTGACGGTCCTTCCAACAAGGGGGCAGGCAAACGGGCCGGCCATTACTGACCGTCCGTTCGGTAATATATTCACCATACATGAAGTGCCGTGCTGCACACTAGAAGGCCAGGACCGAATTGGCCACCCAAAGGAGAACGCATGAACGCCCCGTCACCCCAGGATGCTTCCGACAGCCAGCACCAGCTCTGGAAAATCACCCTCGGCGAGCTGGACGAGAAGATGGGCGTGAAAATCCTGGAGGAGTCCGTGGAGCGGGTGGTGGCCACCATGCCCGTGGAGGGCAACCGGCAGTCGTTCGGGCTGCTGCACGGCGGCGCCTCGCTGGCCGTGGGAGAGGCGGTGGGGTCCTGGGCGGCCGTTATCCACGCGAGCACCATGGGCAAGACGGCGGTGGGCGTTGACGTTTCCGCCACGCACCACCGTTCCGCACGCGAGGGCCAGGTGACCATTACCGCCACGCCCATCCACCTGGGCGGGACGCTGACCACGCACGAGGTGCTCATCACCAATGAAGCCGGCCAGCGGCTGTGCACCCTGCGCATCACCAACCTCCTGATGAAGCAAAAAAACTGAACAAATTCGCGGGCAGTGCATTCATGGGCGGCGTTCGGAAGGTAATAAACGTGTCAGCATCACCAGCCCGGCTACCGGGCATCCCCCAAGGAGTTCGAAATGCGCAAAATAACCTATGCCGCTGGAGCACTTTCCCTTGCTGCTTCACTGGCCTTCGCCGCTCCCGCCCAGGCCGGCAACTGGCACCACGATGACGACCCCGCCCTGCTGTCGGTCCTACACGGGGTACCCGGCCTGACCGTGGATGTCTGGGTGAACGGCGAGCTCACCCTTGATGACTTCACGCCCGGCACCCTGGCCGGACCGCTGGAACTGGCCGCCGGCGATTACCAGATCGCCATCACCGCTTCGGACGCCACCAGCGCCGAAAACCCGGTGATCGGCCCGGTCGATGTGCAGCTCGACGAGGGCCGCACTTACACGGCAGTGGCGCACCTTGACGCCGGCGGAGCCCCCACGGCGACCCTTTTCACCAACGACACCAAGGCCCCCGGCAATGACACGAAGGGCAAGCTGACAGTCCGGCACGTGGCCGCAGCGCCCGCGGTGGACGTGCTGGCCGGCGGAACGGCCGTGATTGAAGGCCTCAGCAACCCTGATGAGGCGACCCTGAAGCTGAAGGCCGGCACGGTTTCGGCCTCGGTGGCAGCGGCAGGGACCACCGACCCCGTGATCGGTCCAGCCGACATCACCGTCGAAGCCGGCAAGAACACCATCGTCTACGCCTGGGGAAGCCTGGCGGACGGCACGCTGGACGTTGCGGTCCAGGTGGTTGACGGCAGAGGTGCGGCGGACGCCACTGAGGCTAACGCAACCGGGAGGCGCTAAGCGCCGTTCCCCCGGGATCGCTACGGACCGGACTCTGTATGTGTGGGCCGGTCCGTAGCGGCTACCGGGAAGGCCGCCGGTTCCGCCGGCGTACAAGCACCGTCAGCAGAATCCCGACGGCGAGCGCTGCGGCTGCGGCAATCGCCGCGATGACCACCCCTGACGATCCGGTATAGGCCAGATCAGCGGAATCATTGCTGTTTCCGCCCGTATCGGCCAGGTCCGCCGGCGGCAGGTCAGTCGGCGGCATGGTGGAGACCGGAGTGCTTGAAGGCGGGGTCACGACGACGGGCGTCTCGGCGGGCGGCGAAGATGGCGTCGCCGCGGGGGTCGGGGTAGCCGGGGCTGGGGTGGTCGGGGCCGGAGTTGCCGGCGGGCCGGTGGGGGCAGGCGGACCAGGTGGCTGGGCTGCGGCCGGGGCAAACTCAAAGCTGCCGGCACCCGACCTGCTGAACCCGTTGACCGTCTCAGCCGTGAACCGGAGTGTGTCCGTATCCTGCGGGGCGGTGAAGCTCCAGTTCCCGTCTGCATACACGGGCACATCGAACGGGTCCTTCCCCTGGACCGTGATGCGGACACTGGAACCGGTTGCAACCGCTGAGGCCGGTGCCGCAGGAACCTGGCCGCTGATGGTTTGCCCTGGCTGGTAGGTCTCCCCGGGTCCTGGAGCCGTGACGGCAGGCTTGTTGAGGAAGAGTTCCAGTTCGTAGCCCGGCAGCACCTTGAGCGAGTCGTCCAGGGTGGCTGCCACGGCAATGTTCCGGACCCCGTCCGAGTCACCGGCGGAATGGGTGCCCACTGCGAAGTTACCGCTGATCCACGGACCGCCTGAGTCACCGCCGCTGGACTGCACGTCGTAGGAGAGGAACCCGTTGAACGCACGGATGTCATTAGGGTCTGTGGGGTAGTTGGGGCCGCCAACCAGGAAGATTCCCACCGCGCTGATGTGGCCGCAGGACCACGCCGTCCTCCATCCGGAACGGCAGACGGGCATGCCGGGCACCGGGGATGCGGTTCCGATGATCTTGACGTCCGGGTTTGGCTGCGACGGGTCCCCGTGGGTGCTGGTGGCCGGCAGCGGGTCCAGGCCCTGCGGGATGGTTCCAATGACGGCGATGTCAGTTCCCACGTTGCCCGGATCGGTGAGTGCAGTGTAGTCGGTGCCCGTGGGGGTGTTTGGGTCCAGCACCGGGGAGTTACCAGAACCGCCAAACTGGTTGAACTCGAAGCTGCCCAGTCGGCCTGCCGGTGCTCCCCCGAGCAGCAAGTCGGCTGTTTTGGCAGTACCGTCTTCTGCGCAGTGTCCAGCGGTCAGGACAGTGGGAAGTCCCGCCGGATCAAAGGCGGAGAAGCCTGTCGAACAGGTGAATCCGGTGTCGGATCTGTACCCAACACCGCCGGGGACGTCAGCTTCCGGCTTGAGGGGGGAGGCGCCGTCGAGCACGACGTTGGTGTACTTCGAAACGAATTCCGATGGCGAGATCCTCCCAGGGCTTGGGGCAGCAGCGGCCTGGTTGCCGGGACCTGCCGCTGCAACGCCGTCTGCGGCTGACTGTGCGGCGGCGACTCCGCCTAAACGGATCACGAATTTTCCAGCCTCGGCAACCACGGCCTGCAGCCCTGCGGTTCCAACGTCGCGGAGGTAGGCCTGGAAAAGCTGTTCGACGCTGGTGGCCACTTCGGAGCGGGTGGCGGCGGTTGCAGGTGCAGTTGCCTGCTCCCGGGCCGCGTCATCCCGTGCCTGGGGCACGGGTGTGGCAGCAGGGACCGCCGGAGAGGCATCCGTCCGCCCATCGCGGGTCGGAGGAGGAACCAGTTCAAAGCCTCCCGGGGCCGCCTGGTTCAGTTCGGCGACCTTGGCTTGGAGCGCCTCGCCGGACCCGGCAACCAGGATCCGGCCGCCGTCGATCCTGATGCTGACGAAGCCCGGGACGTTGCGCAGTGACGGGAGGGCGTCGGCTGCCCTGCGGCCCAGTTCTCCGGCGGCGTTGAATGCCGCCAAGCTCATCCCGAGGTCCCGGCGCACAGCTTCAGCAAGCTGCGTGTCTGACGGCATCGACGTCTGCCCGGCAGGGGCCGCGCTTGTTCCGGCGGTGGGGCTGGTAGTGCTGTCCGGCGCCGGGGAGTCCGTTACCGCCGGTCCACTGGCAGCCAGGGCCGGGACTGCGGCCAACCCTAAAGTCAGGGCCATTCCCGCTACCGTTCCTGTGGCAAGGATTCGTTTCATTCCGGTCGCCGTCCGCTCGTTCAATGACACGTCTCGCTCCGCTGTGACGGTGGGGGTATCAAATCAGCATCATCCGTCACAGCAGTCACTTTGGTCACAAGGGTACCGGGCCGCGCATAAGAGTGAGAAGAGTGTCAAATTCATTGGCGGGAAGGCCGTGCTCCAGCAGGAATGCCCTGGTATCCAATTGCCGGACAAAAGCCACCACAGCATGGCCGCGTTCCTCAAGAAGCGGAGCAAGTTCGCTTTCCGGGAGGTGTCGTTCGCGGGCGTGTGGCGGCCCGTGGGTCCCGTAGCGGTCGTTGATCCCGCGAGCGGCCCGCGCGTAGCCGGCCGCTATGTCCTCGTCACTGTGACCGGCGAGGTCCTGGACCATCGCGGCGATCATTCCGCTCCGGTCCCTCCCGGCAGCACAATGAATCAGGACGGAGGCGGAGGCACCGGCAGCGATTGCATGGAAGACAGCAACAATCTTTTCCGGAAACAGCTTGACGTTGTCCGCGTAGTGAACCGGATCGTTGAGGTAGGGCCCGCACAGGTCCGTGAAACGAGGGTCACCCGGTTCTTCTGTCGGCGCCGGGACTACTGTGATTCCCGGCCACGCTGCCTCGGCCACCAAGGGGTCCGTCTCCCGCCGCTGCGCCTCTGCGGGGTTGCGCAGGTCCACCACTGTGCGGATGCCGTCGTCGTACGCCTGCTTCCAGCCCAGCTCGGTAAGCCACTCCAGCCTGCCCATGCGAAAGATGCCGCCGGCCACGTGCCAGGCATTCACGGCCCCGTCCCAGTTGACGGGCCCGCCCGAATCGCTCATCCGCACAGCTAACCACCTGCTCCCGAATGCTGCCCGTCACAAGAGTAAGCGGCAAAAGGGTATAAAGACCTCACGGCCAACGCCTACTGGGCAATACTCTTGCAACGCAAGCTACTCAACGTGACTGATGTTCAAAGGGGAACCCAGTGGGAAAATCTGCATTACGACGCCGAATCCCGGCTTTGGTGGCCGGCCTCGCGAGCCTGGTGATGGCATCAGGCCTTGCGGCTGTTCCAGCCGAAGCGGCACCATCCAAGGTCGATTACGTCGCCCTCGGTGATTCCTACGCGGCGGGACAGGGGGCTGTGCCCTACACAGATCCAACCTGCTATGTAAGCCGGAGGGGATATCCCGCCATCGCCGACAAACTTCCGGGCTTAGAACTAACCAACGCGGCATGTTCCGGTCAGGTTGTTGCAGACGTCCTCCTGGACGTTCAAACCTCCGTTGCGGTGGGCACAGACCTGGTCACTGTTACGGTCGGCGGAAATGACGTCAATACAATGGCCATACTTGGTGCATGCCTGCCCGATCCGGCCTCTTTAACCTGCACCGGCAGTTTGGCGGGCGCTCAGGCAAAGCTAACGGACGGAAGCCTTGCCACAGCCTTGGCAACTTTAGTCGGCGCGATTCATGCGAAAGCTCCCGGCGCCAAGGTTGTATTGACGGGATACCCAAGGTTGTTCGCACCGGACCAGCAATTTGCTCCGGTTGCCAACCCGCTGGCTGACATTCTTAACGGTTTGATTGCAGGAGTTGCCGCAAATACAGGGGCTCAATACGTTGATGTAGCCACTGCTTTCAACGCCCACGGTATCGGCTCAGCCGATCCGTGGATAACCTTCCACCCCACCAACCCAGCAGATCCCGCCAATTTCCACCCGAATGGTGACGGCTATCGTCTTGGCTACTACGACTCGCTCCGTAGCCAGGGCGCCTTCAACCTGAGCTGACTTTCCCAGAACTCAACCACTTAGCCGCGGCGGGCCAGCCGGTATTCCAGCCCGGCACGGACGGCCGGCCATTCATGCTGCAGGATGGAGAACACCACCGTGTCCCGGAGGTTTCCATCGCTGGTCCGTGAATGGCTGCGGAGCAAGCCGTCCTGCTTGGCGCCCAACCGTGCTATGGCTTCCCGCGACTGGTGGTTCAGCCAGTGTGTGCGGAACTCCACGGCGGGACAGCCCAGCACCTCGAAGGCATGCCGGAGAAGCAGGAGCTTGGAGTCGGGGTTGGTCCCTGTCCCCTGCACCGAGGCCGCATTCCAGGTGGAACCGATTTCCACGCGGGGCGTGATGGCGTCGATGTTCATGTACGTGGTCATGCCGATGATGCGGCCCGGGCCACCTGTGCGTGGATCAATCAGCCGGGTGGTGAAGGGCAGCATGGATCCCTGTTCCTGCAGGGCGAGGCGGCGCCTGATCTCCGCGGCCATGGCGTCCGGCGCGGGCACCGAGGTGTACCAGAGCTTCCAGAGTTCGCCGTCCCTGGCCGCGTCCAGCAGCCCGTCGTGGTGTTCTTCCGCGAGCGGCTCCAGGATTACACGGCGGCCGGTCAGGGTAAGGGGTTCAAGGAAAGTCACTGCACCAGCCTAGGCCCGCCAACCGCGCGGGTTACGCTGGGGCAAGCACCAGGACGTCGAGCGAGGGAGTTATTGTGTCAGGAACCAACCCGGATCCCGAGGACGACAAGATCACCGGACTGGAGCCTGGCGGCGGGGTTCCACCGGGCGAAACCCCGCCGGGGGAAGCCTCCACCGCCGGTCCGCAGGGCCACGAGGAGCACGGCACCAGGAGGGGCACCCAGTTCCTGTGGATCGGCATCATCGGCGTGGTGGTCCTGCTGTGCCTGTTGTACTTCATCGGCTACATCGTGGGCTTCTTCGACTAGGCCCGCTTCCGGCCGGCGGGCAGCCTAGCTGGGCCAGTCGAAGAATCCCTTGCCGGTTTTGCGTCCGAGTTCCCCCCGGGCCACCTTGTCCCTGAGGATCTGCGGGGGCGCGAACCGTTCGCCAAGGGTGGAGTGGAGGTACTCGGCGATTCCCAGGCGGACGTCGAGGCCCACGATGTCCGTGGTTTTGAGCGGCCCGGTGGGGTGCTTGTAGCCCAGCACCATCGCGTTGTCGATGTCCCCGGCGGAGGCGACGCCTTCCTCGACCATCCGCATGGCCTCCAGCGCGATGGCCACGCCCAGGCGTGAGGACGCGAAACCCGGGGCATCATTGACGACGACGGCGGTCTTGCCGAGTGCCTCCACCCAGGTTTTCGCCGCGGCAGCAAGTTCGGGAGACGTGCGCTCCCCCAGCACCACCTCGATGAGCGTGGATGCCGGCACAGGGTTGAAGAAGTGCAGGCCCAGGAAGTTCTCCGGCCGCTTTAGTTCGCGGGCCAGGCCGTTGACGGACAGCGATGACGTGTTGGACGCCATGAAGGCCTCCTCTGCAAGCCGTTCCTCAATGCCCCGCAACGCGGTGACTTTCAGGTCCCAGTCTTCGGGGACTGCTTCCACCACCAGCTGGCGGTCCTTGAACGCGTCGTAGTCGGTGCTGACGGTCAGCCGGGTCACCAGTTCTTCGAAGTTGGCATCCACGGCCCCGCGTTCAATGCTTTTCAAGGCGGCGGATTCCACCCGTTCCTGGGCAGCTTCGGCGGAGACGTCGTCGCGTTCCACCACCAGCACGTTGGCGCCCTTGATCAGGAAGGCGTGCGCGATGCCGGCGCCCATGCGGCCGCCGCCCAGCACGCCCACGTAAGGGGGAAGACCGGGGGCTACTGATGAATTACTCATGGTCTACTTTCCGTCGGCGGGGTGGGCGGAGGCGGCGTTTGCCTTCTTCGCTGCATTGCGGTCCAAAAAGGCCTGCATCCGGTCGAATTTGGCCTGCGATTCGAAGAGGATGCCCTGGGCCAGCTGGTCGATCAGCGGGTGCGCTTCCGCGGGGGCGTGGAATACGGATTTGGTGATGCGGACGGCCAATGGGTCCTGCCGCCCGATCCTGTTGGCCAGGCTGTGGGCAGCGTCCAGGAGTTCTGCCGGATCGTGGATTTCCGTGATGAGGTTGGCCGCTTTGGCTTCATCGGCGCCAAGGACCAGCCCGGCCAGCAGGATCTGCTTGGCCAGCGGCTCGCCGACGAGTTCCCTGAGCCGCCAGCTGGCACCGGCCGCCGCCAGGATTCCCAGCCCTGTTTCCGGGTTGCCGATCCGCACGTTGGGGGTGCCGATGCGGAAGTCCGCGGCGTAGGCTAGTTCCGCGCCGCCGCCCAGGCAGTAGCCGTCCAGGGCGGCGATGACCGGCATGGGCAGCCTGGCGATCCGGACGAAGATGGTGGAGTTGATGCCCTGCAGGGCGTCATCGCGCCGGCGTTCGCGCAGCTGGGCAATATCGGCACCGGAGGCGAAGACCCCGTCCACGCCGGCGATGATCAGTACCTTGGGGTTCTGTTCCAGGGCTGCGCAGACAGTGTGGAGTTCATCCACCATCTGCTGGTCGATCGCATTCTTCACCTGGGGCCGGTTGAGCAGCACCACCACCCGGTCCTCGCGCTCCTCCACGAGCAGCGCGGAGAAGCTTTCTGCCGCGAGGTCCACCGCGGACGTCATCAGATTTTCTCCAGCAGCATCGCGGTGCCCTGGCCGACCCCAACGCACATGGTGGCCAGGCCGATTTTTGCGTCTTCGCGTTCCATGCGTCCCAGCAGGGTGATGGCGAGCCGTGACCCACTGGAACCGAGCGGGTGCCCCAGGGCGATGGCGCCGCCGTCGCGGTTCACGATCTCCGGTTCCAGTCCGAGCCGGCGGATGCAGGCCAGGGACTGCGTGGCAAAGGCTTCATTAAGCTCGACGGCGGACAGGTCGCCAACGCTCAAGCCGCTCCGCTTGAGCACCTTCTGGGTGGCGGGGACCGGGCCGATGCCCATGATTTCGGGCTCGCAGCCGGCAGAAGCGCCGTCGATGATGCGGGCACGGGGGATCAGTCCCAGCCGCTCAATGGCTGCTTCCGAAGCGATGATAATGGCGGAGGCGCCGTCGTTCAGGGATGACGAGTTCCCGGCCGTCACCACGGACCCGCCGTGCGCCACGGGCTTGAGCCTGGCGAGAACGTCCATGCTGGTACCGGCGCGCGGGCCCTCGTCGGTGTCCACCACGGTCTCTGACTTGCGGGTCTTGACTGTGACGGGCACGATTTCGTCCTTGAACCGGCCGGCCTCGATGGCGTCCAGGGCGAGCTGGTGGGAACGGACGGCGAATGCATCAGCGTCTTCACGGGAGATGCCGTCCACCCGGGCCACTTCCTCCGCCGTTTCCGGCATGGAGTAGGTCATCTTGCCGTCCCGGGACAGGCCGCCGTGCTGGAAGTGGGGATTGGTGAAACGCCAGCCAATGGAGGTGTCGAAGATCTGGCCGGGCTTGGCGAACGCGCTGGTTGGCTTTTCCTGGACCCAGGGGGCGCGGCTCATGGACTCCACGCCGCCGGCGATGACGATGTCCGCGGCTCCGGCCTTGATCATGTGGCTGGCCTGGATGATGGCGCTGAGGCCGGAAGCGCAGAGCCGGTTCACCGTGATTCCCGGAATATGCAGCGGCAGCCCGGCCAGCAGGGTGGCCATCCGGGCCACGTTCCGGTTTTCCTCCCCCGCGCCGTTCGCGTTGCCCAGGATGACTTCGTCGACGCTCTCGGGATCCAGGCCTGCGCGTGCCACGGCTTCGCGGACCACCAGGGCTGCAAGATCATCCGGCCGGACGGAGGACAGGGCGCCCCCGTACCTGCCTACGGGCGTTCGGACCCCGCCAACAAGGAAAGCCTGTGGACCTGCGGTTGCAGCCATGGAAACACCCTTCACGCGATAAACAGCACTGTCATCGGCGGCCGGCGCAGCAGAATCCTCCACTTACCGACCGTTCGTTCTGTAAATGGTACACGGGCGGCCCCGGCCGCGCATCCGGTTACAGGACCCGCACCCCCAGGTGCGCGGCGATCAGCGGCGCCAGGAGGCCCAACTGATACTCATCGATCACAAGCCCGGACATGCTGCCAAGGCCGCTGATCCTGCGGAAGTCCGTGCCCCTGAGGTCGAAGTCCTTCAGCCTGGCGCCCGTCAGGTCCAGTGATCCAACGGTGCAGTTTTCCAGCCGCACGCGGGTTGCGCCGGCACCGCCCAGGTCCAGTTCGTTGATGATGCAGCCGCTGATGAGCACGTCCGCGAGTTTGGCGCCGCGGAGGTTGAGGTAGTCCAGCTTGCCGCCGTCGATCCGGACGGACTGCCAGCCGCTTTCATACAATTCGGCGGAGCCCAGGCGCGGGTTGTGAAGCTCCACGTCCCGCCAGGTACTGCGGGCACCCTGGAAGACCGGCGCGTAGGCCTCCGCCAGGATGCAGTCGCGGAACGAGGTGCCGCGGAGCTGCGCCTCGTTGAAAGACGGAGCATCGAACCGGCACTCGGCAAATACGGCTTCACCCAGGTCAAGGCCATCCAGGGCGGCGCGGTTTAACCGCAGGTTTTCGTACCGGTCCCCGCGGCGGAACACCGGCTCCGGCAGTTCTTCAAAATCCTGCAGTTCCACCGCGGAAAGCCGGGGCGGGGCCACCTTGGCCCCCGCCGTGCCACGTCCTTTATCCATAGGCCGAGCCTAACGCCGGGCAGCCGGCAGGAGGCAACTGCAGCCTGGTACTTGAAATAGTAAGCAAGCTTTGTTTATGGTGAAAGAGCACGGTTGATCGACGGAAACGAAAGGAGGCCGGAACCATGGGCCTCGGAGACAAGATCAGTAACGCGGCAGAGGACCTTGGCGGCAAGGCCAAGGAAGCTGCAGGCAACGCGACCGACAACGACCGCCTGAAGGCAGAAGGCCAGGCCGACCAGGTCAAGGCAGACGCCAAGAAGGTGGGCGAAAGCGTGAAGGACGAGTTCAAGCGCAGCTAGTCGTTGCTGGTGCAGCCGCAGCGAACGGCGTGCTGCAACAGCCCAAAACGGCGGCGGATCCAATGGATCGGCCGCCGTTTCGCTGTCCACCCACCATCGATTGCTGAGTAGATGCCGTTTTGAGGCCTCAAAACGGCATCTACGCAGCAATCGGTGGGGGTACCAGCCGCGGCGGGTTGGCGTGTGCCCCTTTCGGGAATCTTCGGGCATGGTCATCTCGGCCCGGACACCCAGCAGCCGGACAGCGTTGCCGGGTTCGATCTTTGAGACCAGGCCAAGCACCTCTGCCAGGACCACGGCGGGATCGGACGTCTCGGGGATTTTCCGCGCGTAAGTCCTGGTGGTGAACGGGGCGTAGCGGACCTTCAACGTCAGGCCGACCACCGGCCTGCCTTCACCGGTGACATCGTCCATGACGTGCGCGGCCAGCTCCCGGACGGCGTCCTCAATCTGTGCCCGGTCGGTCAGGTCCCGCTGGAAAGTGGTCTCACGGCTGTGCCCGCGCGCCACCCACGGGGTGTCATCGACGGTCCGGGAACCGTCGCCCCGCCCCAGTTGCGCGTACCAGGGCCCCATTTTCGGACCGAATTCGGGAACCAGGTCATCGGGGTTCGCCGCTGCCAGTTCGGCAACGGTCGTGATCCCCAGGGTGGCGAGCCGGCGGGACACCGCCTTTCCCACGCCCCACAGGTCGATGGTGGGCCGCTCCCCCATGACCTCAAGCCAATTCCCTTGCGTGAGGCGGAAAACGCCCGCGGGTTTGCCGAACGTTGTCGCGACCTTGGCCCGGACCAGGGTGTCCCCGACGCCGACGCTGCAGTGCAGCTGGGTTTCCGCCAGGACTGCCTCCTGCAGCCGGCGGGCGAAGGCTTCGGGATCGGCCGTCTCAAGGCCGACGAATGCCTCGTCCCAGCCGAGCACCTGGACGGTGGTTCCGGGCTGGGCGCGCAGGACCGCCATCACCTTTTCGGATGCTTCAAGGTATGCCTCGTGGTCCACCGGCAGGATGACCGCATCGGGCACTTTCCGCGCGGCGATCCGCAGCGGCATTCCGGACCCCACGCCGTAGGCCCGTGCTTCGTAGGACGCCGTGGACACCACTGCCCGCTCCGTGGGGTCGCCGCGGCCGCCCACGATGACCGGCCTGCCTGCAAGTTCGGGACGGCGCAGTACCTCGACGGCGGCGATGAATTGGTCCAGGTCCACATGCAGCACCCACTGTTCGCTCACAAGCCCCAGTCTGCACCGGCCGTGCAGCGCGCACCACCCCGCCTCCCGCGGGCGAATACCGCGGGCGCGAAACGCGCGACATCCCATAGGCTCCCGGTTAGCCTTGGCCCATGACGAATGTAGATCTCAGCGCCGCGGGCAGGGCTGCCGGCGGATCCCCTTCCCTGCACGGTTACCTTGCCGTACCTGTTGGACAGGGGCCTTTTCCCGGCGTCGTGATGATCCATGAAGCGTTCGGCCTGGACGACCAGACCCGGCGGCACGCGGACCGGCTGGCCCGGGCCGGGTACCTCACCCTGGCCGTGGACCTGTACAGCGACGGCGGCCCGCGGCGTTGCCTGGTGGGAACCATGCGGGCCATGGCGGCCCGCACGGGGCGTCCCTTCACCGACATCGCCACGGCCCGTACCTGGCTCGCGGAGTCTGAACTGTGCAACGGCAAAACCGGGGTGATCGGCTTCTGCATGGGCGGCGGCTTCGCGCTGCTGGTGGCGCGGGACGGGTTCGACGCTGCCTCCGTCAACTACGGCCGGCTCCCGGGCAAGCAGCAGCAGGAACTGGAAGACGCACTGCGCGGCTCCTGCCCCATCGTGGCCAACTACGGCGGCGCGGACAGGTCCCTGAAGGGGGCCGCGTCACGGCTCGAATCAGCACTGGACCACTTGGGCATCGAGCACAGCGTCAAAGAATTTCCCGGTGCCGGCCACTCCTTCCTCAATGATAAAGAAATGGGGCCGGTTCTCCTCAGGCCGCTGATGCGGGTCATGGGCGTGGGGCCGGACCCGGACTCCGCCCCCGAGGCCTGGCAGCGCATCCAGGACCACTTCGCCAGGTACCTGAAGGACTAAACAGCAGCTGATGGGCTGGGCCTGTCCCGGCACCCCGTGAAAACGCCGACGGCGGGCCACCCACTGAAGGGGCGGCCCGCCGTCGAACGTTGTCCGGAAAGCGCTAGCTGAAGAGCTCGCTCTTGGGCTGGTTGTTCTTGACCTTCTGCCAGCCAAGCCACAGGACCACGGCAAAGAACGGGATGGTGGCCAGCGTCCACAGGCCCAGGTAGAACACTTCGCCGTCCTTGCTGGTCATGGTGTCAAAACCGATGAGCACGGTGATGGCGAGCAGGGCGATGAGGCCGGCCCAGCTGGTCCAGGGTGAGCCCGGCATGGGCAGGCTGGAGACGTTGCCCTTCTTCTTCCGCAGCGCGATCTGGCTGGCGAAGATGGAGCCCCATGTGAAGATCACGCCAATGGAGGCGGTGTTCAGTGCGAGGTCGAAGGCGTGTGAGCCGCCCAGCCAGATGTTGAGGAGGATGCCCACCAAGTAGACGGCGCCGATGGCGAGGATCGCCGCGTAAGGCACGTGGCGGGTGGACATGCGGGTCAGCCACTGCGGCGCGTGGCCGTTGTTGGCCATGGTGCGGAAGATTCGGCCGATCGAGTAGAGGCCCGAATTGCAGGAGGACAAAGCGGCGGTGATCACGATCATGTTCATGACGTCGCCCATCCAGCCCAGGCCCATCTGGCCGAAGACCGTGACGAACGGGGAGGTGCCGGCTTTGTACTGGTCCGAGGGCAGCAGCATGGCGAGCAGGGTCACGGAGCCAACGTAGAACACGACGATACGGACCACGACGGCGCGGATCGCCTTGGGAACTTCGCGTTCCGGGTTCTGCATCTCGCCGGCGGTGATGCCCACCAGTTCGATGGCGTTGTAGGCGAAGATCACGGCGTTCAGCACCAGGATCATGACCAGGGCGCCCTTGGGGAACATGCCGCCGTCGGCCGCGAAGAGGTTGTTGACCGATGCGTGGCCGTCGCCCACCTTGGCGTTGGTGACCACCATGAAGGTGCCCACGGCCAGGAAGATGACGATGGCGGAGACCTTCAGGACGGAAGCCCAGAATTCGAATTCACCGAATGCCTTGACGCTGAACAGGTTCACGGCCACCAGGAGCACCAGGGCTGCGATGGCGGACAGTTCCACGGGGACGTTGGGGAAGAAGAACTGGAAGTACAGGCCGATCGCGATGAGCTCCGCGATGCCGGTCATGGCCCAGTTGATGAAGTACATCCACCCGGAGAGGAAGGCGCCCTTCTTGCCGAACATCTCGCCGGCGTAGCTGACGAACGAGCCGGAGGTCTGGCGGTACATGATGAGCTCGCCCAGGGCCCGCATGAGCAGGTAGGCGATGACGCCGGCGATGGCGTAGGAGAAGATCAGGGCGGGACCGGTGGAGGCGAGGCGGCCGCCGGCACCCATGAAGAGGCCGACGCCGATGGCGCCGCCCATGGCGATCATGGTGACGTGGCGTCGGCCCAGCGTCTTTTTATAGCCCTCGGCGCTGAGGGAAGGGTCGACGGCGGAGGATGGCGCCGTGCTGTTCTTTAGGTCTGTGGGGGTACTTTGAGGCACAACTGTTCCTTGTGGGTTGGGGGTTGGCCGCATCCGGTCTTCGTATGATCAAGCTCACAAAATTCGGCCTTTAGGCCTGAGGACCAACAGATGTGAGGGTGGATCGGTCGAACTGCCGAAGCTTCACGCGACCTGTACATCTTACAAGACCGTCCGGAGTGGTACGTGACGCGCACTACACCCCGCCGCCCGGCGATAGGCTGGGACCATGGCAACAGCCCACCGCTTACCGCCCGCTCCGCAGCCCCAGCTCTACCGTTTCTCCCCCCTGGACCTGGCGACGCTGTGCCTCTACGTTGCCATTGCGGGGTTCTTCGCGGTGGCCGGAAATGTACTGGCCCCGCTGCTCCGGCTGGTGGCCCCGTCCCCGGCAGCAGCCTCCTATGCCGTGAACCTGCTGTTCTATGCCTCGGTCGGAATACTCGCCCTCCTGGCCGCCCGCCGGGTGGTGGCGCGGGATCTCAAAGTGCTGGCGACCCGGCCCTGGTTCACCCTGCTGATGGTGCCGGCAGCCGTGATCGCGATGATGATCCTGACCGCCGTCGTGGTGGCCGCGAACGGGCAGGTTGAAACCTCCGCCAACCAGGCCGGACTGCAGGCGCTGATGCAGCAGGTCCCGGCGTGGCTCATGGTGCCTTTGCTGGTGGTGGTGGGTCCGTTCGTGGAGGAGTACATCTTCCGCCACCTGCTCATCGGCAAGATGTCCAGGCGCGTGAACGTCTGGATCTGCTGCGCCCTGTCCGTGGTGCTGTTCGCCGCGCTGCACATCGTGGGGCAGGAGGCGCTGACCCTGACTGCCCTGCTCCCCTACCTGGCCATGGGTGCCACCCTGGTGTCCGTCTACATGTGGACCGGGAAGAACCTCATGTTTTCCTACTTCGTGCACGCCGCCAAGAACCTGCTGGCCGTGATCCTTGTTTACGCCATCCCGCCGGAACTGTTTGACCAGATGCAGAACGTCCAGGCCTAGGCGCGCGCACAGGACCTTCCGCAACGCCCCGGCCGCCCTTACCGTGGACGGATGGGACTGAACATCCAGATTGTTGTCGATTCCGCCCGCCCGCATGAGCTTGCCGATTGGTGGGCCGAAACCCTCCAGTGGGCGGTCGAACCCCAGGACGCCGGGTTCATCCGCTCCATGATCGAGCAGGGCTATGCCACCGAAAACCAGTCCATGACCCACCGCGGCAACCTGGTGTGGAAGGACGGCGCCGCCATCCGCCCGCCGGAGGAGATTGGCTCGCCGGATCCCGAACGGCGCATCCTGTTCCAGACGGCGCCCGAGGGAAAAACGGTGAAGAACCGGGTGCACTGGGACGTCCGGCTGGACGGCAGGGACAAGGATGAGGTGCGGCGCGAACTAGAGGCACGCGGGGCTTCCTTCCTCTGGTCCGCTCGGCAGGGACCGCATTCCTGGCACACCATGGCGGACCCCGAGGGCAACGAGTTCTGCATCAGCTAAGCACGATTACTAGACTTGGACGGTGAGCAACCAGATCCCCGCCCCGGTGTCCGACGTCTTCGATCCCACGCGCTGGCGGGTGGTCTCCGGCTTCGAGGACTTCCAGGACATGACCTACCACCGGCAGGTGGAGCGGGATTCCAGTGGCGTGTGGGTACGTGACCTGCCCACGGTCCGGATCGCGTTCAACCGCCCGGAGGTCCGCAACGCGTTCCGGCCCGGCACCGTGGACGAGCTCTACCGCGCCATGGACCACGCCCGGATGACGCCAGACGTCGCCACCGTCCTGCTGACCGGCAACGGTCCCTCCCCCAAGGACGGCGGCCACTCTTTCTGCTCCGGCGGCGACCAGCGGATCCGGGGCCGGGACGGTTACCGGTACGCCGACGGCGAGACCCAGGAAACCATCGACCCCGCCCGGGCCGGCAGGCTGCACATCCTGGAAGTCCAGCGCCTCATGCGCACCATGCCCAAGGTGGTCATCGCCGTCGTCAACGGCTGGGCGGCCGGCGGCGGACACTCGCTGCACGTGGTCTCAGACCTCACCATCGCGTCCCGGCAGCACGGAAAGTTCAAGCAGACGGACGCCACGGTGGGAAGCTTCGACGCCGGCTACGGCTCGGCGCTCCTGGCCCGGCAGGTGGGCCAAAAGACCGCCCGCGAGATTTTCTTCCTGGCCCGCGAATATTCCGCAGAAGACATGGTTCGCACGGGCGCGGTCAACGAGGCCGTGGACCACGAACGCCTGGAGGAGGTGGCGCTCGAGTACGCCGCCGACATCGCCCGGCAGTCCCCGCAGGCCATCCGCATGCTGAAGTTCGCGTTCAACCTGGCCGACGACGGCCTGGCCGGCCAGCAGGTGTTCGCCGGTGAAGCCACCCGGCTGGCCTACATGACGGATGAGGCTGTGGAGGGCAAGGAGGCCTTCCTGCAAAAACGCGACCCCGACTGGTCACGCTTCCCGCACTACTTCTAAGGCAGGACGGCAATGAACAGCGAAGCCTCACCCAGCACTGCCCACGGCGGCCCGCTCAACATCGAACCGGCCCTGAAGGCCCTCGCGGCCGCCCTCCACGGCGAGGGTCCCGCCGTCGAACTGTCCGTTGGACCGGACGGCGGACTGGTGGTGGGCCACGTGGAGACCCCCGGCTGCGACGACGCCGTGGCCGTGGTCCGCACCTCCGGTTCCACCGGCACGCCCAAGGCGACCCTGCTGACCGTGGAGTCCCTGGCGGCGTCCTCGATGGCCACCGCACTGCGGCTCAAGGGCGAGGGCCAGTGGCTGCTGGCGCTGCCCGTGCAGTTCGTGGCCGGCATCCAGGTGCTGGTGCGGTCCCTCTTTGCCGGCACGCGGCCGTGGGTCATGGACATGTCCGGCGGCTTCACCCCGGAGGCCTTCACGTCGGCCGCGCTGGAACTCACGGACAAGATCCGCTTCACTTCCCTGGTTCCCACGCAGCTCCAGCGGCTCCTGGACGATCCTTCGCCGGACACGCTCGCCGTGCTCCGCCGTTTCAACGCCATCCTGCTGGGCGGCGCCCCTGCGTCCCCGGCCCTGCTGGATGCCGCCCGCGACGCAGGAGTACGGGTGGTCACCACGTACGGTTCCGCGGAAACCTCCGGCGGCTGCGTGTACGACGGCTACCCCCTGGAGGGCGTCTCGGTCCGGGTGGCGGAGGACGGCCGGATCCTGCTGGGCGGGGACACCGTGGCTGCCGGGTACATCGAGGCCCCGGATGAGGAAACCCGAACATTCTTCGAGGAGGACGGGGTTCGCTGGTACCGCACCAGCGACCTCGGCACGATTGACGACGACGGCCGGCTCACCGTGCTGGGCCGGGCGGACGACGTCATCATCACCGGCGGCGTCAAGGTCTCGGCCGGCCACGTGCAGGAGCAGCTGGAAAAGTCCGACGCCGTCGCAGCGGCTTTCGTGGCCGGCGTCCCTTCCGCGGAATGGGGCCAGGCCGTGGCGGCCTACGTGGCGCTGGCACCTGAAGGTGCCGCCGGCAACAGTACGGCCGTTGAAGGCGGGCCCGGGCAGGAAGCCGGGGACCCCGCCGTCGTGCTTCAACAGCACTGGCAGCGGCAACTGGGCGTGCTGGCACCCAAAACGGTCCTCACCGCACCTGCCCTGCGGATGCTGCCCAACGGAAAACCGGACCGGCTCGCCATGGCCGCCGAACTCAGCACCCGGCACGGGGGAAAGTAGAGTGGACCTGCACCACCGCGGCCGGTGCACACGTTCCATCCAGCCGTCTTACCGAAACAACACGAGGTACTAACCGTGGCAACAGCCGCCCAATGGATCCAAGGCGCCCGACTCCGGACGCTGCCGGCAGCGATCGCGCCGGTGCTGATCGGCACCGCCGCCGCCTACGAAATGGACTCGTTCCTCCTGCCCAATGCGATCCTCGCGGCGCTGGTGGCGCTCCTGCTCCAGGTGGGCGTGAACTTCGCCAACGACTACTCGGACGGCATCCGCGGGACGGACGATGACCGGGTGGGTCCGCTGCGGCTGGTGGGCTCCGGTGCCGCCAAGCCAGAACACGTCAAATGGGCGGCGTTCGGCACCTTCGCCCTGGCCATGGTGTTCGGCCTGGTCCTGGTGGTCCTCACCCAGGCATGGTGGCTGATCCTGGTGGGCCTGGGCTGCGTCATGGCCGCGTGGGGTTATACCGGCGGCAAGAACCCCTACGGCTACATGGGCCTGGGCGACCTGTTCGTGTTCGTCTTCTTCGGCCTGGTGGCCACCCTGGGCACCACCTACACGCAGGCCGGACACATCAGCCTGTCCTCTGTCATCGGCGCCATCGGCACCGGGCTGATCGCCACCGCGCTGCTCATGGCCAACAACGTCCGGGATATTCCCACCGACATGCAGGCCGGCAAGAAAACCCTGGCCGTGCGGCTTGGTGACAAGCATGCGCGCGAAAGCTACGTCCTGATGCTTGCCGTGGCCATCCTGCTGGTGGTGATCCTGGCGCCGGGACGGCCGTGGATCCTGATCGTGCTGCTGCTCATTCCGGCCTGCCTGATGCCGGCCTGGCTGATGATCAACGGCCGCAAGCGCAAGAGCCTGATCCCGGTCCTGAAGCAGACCGGCCTGATCAACCTCGGCTACAGCGTGCTGTTCTCACTGGGGCTGGTCCTCAGCCACGGGTTCTAGCTCTTCTTGCCGCTGCCCTTGGCGTTGTTGATGGTGATGTCCGGGTTGGCGTCCAGCAGGGCGTCCTCGGCGTTGGCGTCCTGGACCTCACCGGCCGAACGCATCGGCTTGGCCTTCCCGGAGAAGCGGTGCTGCAGGGCTGCCGAAGCGGCGTCGCGTTGCTTCTGGAAGAACAGGTAGCTGATCGCAAACGCAATGAGTGCGGCGCAGATAACCGCCATCAGCGCCCCGACCTGCAGGAGCGCGAACAGGACAAACAGGGGCACGAAGATTGCCAGGCGGATCAGGGAATATTTCAAAAAGGCCACTATTCAAGTTTAGCCGCCCCGGCCAGCGGCCCCTGCGCGTCCTGACGATAGACTTAATGGCATGCTCTTCCGTGTGGCTTTGGCCGTCGCAGTCCTCGTCATCTTTGTGTATGGCCTGGTGGACGTGATCCGCACTGAAGGCCGCCTGACCCGGGGCATTTCGAAACCCGCGTGGATCATCGTGCAGATCGTCCTCCCCGTCCTCGGCGCCGTCCTGTGGCTGCTGATCGGCCGGCCGCGCGGCACTGCGCAGCCGCGGCCCAGCTACCCGCACCCCACCGCCCCGGATGACGACCCGGACTTCCTCCGCAACCTGGAGGCGCGCCGCCGCAGCCAGGCCGAGGCCGAGCGGCTCAAGAAGCTGCGTGACGAGCTGGAGTCCAAGGCCAAGGAGGACGGCGGGAAGCACCCGCGCGGCACGGACGAACACGATACCGACGGACTGAAATAAGGCCCATGGCGTCCCCGTCCGGAGGAGAAGAGCGGCGGTTGTCCGCTCCCCCACCGAGGCCCGGCCTGTCCTACTCAGCGCCACCGCCCATCCCAGTCACTCTCCCTGCGCCGCGGACCGTCCGCACTGCCCGCTCGCTGTGGCTGTTCAGCTTCGCCGCCGGGCTGGCAGTACTGCTGGGCTCCTTCGTGGCCCGTGACTCCAACCTGCAGCGGCTTCGCGGGGTGGTGGCGGACATGGCCTCGGGAAGCGATGCGGGATCGGTGGGAACCGCAGCGAACATCGTATTCTGGGGCAGCATCGGCGCCCTGCTCCTGGTCACCGTGCTGGAGGCCGCTGTGCTGGCCGCAGTAATGGGCCGCCGGCCCTGGGGCCGCTGGGCCCTGGTGCTGCTGCTGGCCGGCCATCTGCCCATCATGGTCCTTGCGTCCGCGTTCCTGGTCCCCAGTGGCGCCGCGGGCAGTTACGTGGTGATGCTGTGGGGCGCCGAACTTCTCCTGGCCTTCGCCGGGCTGGTGCTCCTGTTCCTGCCGCCCGCGGGAGCCTGGCTGAAGCGTCAGCGTCCGCGGATCTGAGCCGCGCGCGTCCTTACCTTGCCGGCCGCACTATGCCGATTGCGGCTGCCGCGTCCGGCCCGTGCAATCGGCCAGCACGCCCTCGCAGCTGCGGATCACCACCCGGCAGGCTTCCACGGCTGACCGTGCAGTCAGCGGGCTTTCAGCGACCGCGCGCCAGCGGCCCAGCACCTGGCGGGCCTGGGCCGCCAGCACCTCGGGAGCCGAACCGGCCGCTACCCCCAGCCGCTGGGATGCCGTGGCGCCCTGGCCGCCGATGAGCCGTTCAGCTTCGGCCGCCAGTTCCGGGGTCAGTTCCACCCCCGTGGTCCGCAACGCCGCCAGCAGCCGGAGCTCACGGAATTCGTGCGCGCCGGCCTGCAGCCGCTCCAGGGATGCCGCCACCTGCTCCGTTCCCGGCCGGGGCCGGCTGGCCAGGAGGTCTTCCACCGCGGCCAGCGCGGTCCTGGCCTTCAGCGCCCCGGCCCTCGCCTGGAACTGGCGGTCCAGCAGCTCCAGCAGTGGGTCCAGGCCGCTGCGCCGGGCGAGTTCATGGGCCAGGGCTGTGGGCTCCCCGAATCCGTTGCGGACCAGGACCATGGCGAGCCGGATGCCGAAGAGCCCGTAGCGCTCCAGCAGTGATGCCCGGGCCTCTTCCGTCAGTCCCTCCGGTTCGGCGGAGCGGCGGAACCTGTCGGCCGACAGCAGCATCCGTTCGCGTGCGGCGCGGTCCAGGGTGGCAAGCAGCTGGAGGGCCTCGAAGTCCGCCTGGCGCAGGGTGCGGGCGCTTTGGGCCAGGAGCCCTGCCACCGGGACAACGCCCAGCGCCAGCTTCCGAAGGTTGGGGTCCCGGCTGTACCGTTCCGCGATGGTGCCGGCGGACAGCAGGGAATCGATGCGGCCGGCTCCCACCTCGTCGGCCCGGGACAGCACGGCGATGGCGTTGACGGTGCCCGAGCGTCCCGCCCCGATGTCGCGGAAGGACTCCAGGAACCGGATATCGGATTCGTGCAGGTGCCGCATCAGGTAGATCACGGAATCAGCCTCCGACGGCGTATCCTCCGGGGTCAGAAACCGGAGGGACCGTGCCGACACATCCTGGGAAAGGGAAGCGATGCCGGGGGTGTCGATCAGCGTCATGGCCTTCAGCGCCGGCGACGGCCATTCGACGTCGAGGCGCTCCACGTCCTCCGCCCGCACGCCGTCCAGGACGAAGACCAGGCGCCCGTCCACGCGCTTCAGCGGGAGGTTCCGGGGCACGCCGTCCGTGGGGTGCACGGTAATGCGGGGTGTGCGTCCGTGCCGGTACCAGGTCACAATCCGGGTGCATTCGCCGGTGTCCGTGGGCGCGATCTCCTCGCCGATGATGGCGTTCAGGAGGGTGGATTTCCCTGCTTTCACCATGCCGGCAACGGCAATCCTCAGGGGCTCGGCCAACCGCTGCGCGTAGCCCTGCAGCGCCTGGACGGCATCCGGGTCATCCGCATAGGCCTCCAGCGCTTCGCGGATCAGTGCCGCGGCTCCGGCTGTGGTGGACGCCGTCATCCCACCCCTGCCGCGGTACGGGTCCCGGCCGCGGCAACCTCCGCTGCCACCGCTTCAGCCGCGCGGTGCAGCGCGTCCACCCGCTTGAGCTCGGCCCTGATGTCCCGGATGCGGCCTTCCTTCTCCTGGGCATACGAGTTGGCTGCCTTTTGGGCTGCTGCCACCGAGTCCGACAACGACCGGTGGTATTCATCCGCGATATCGGTGAAGTGGTCCCTGATGGTCCGCTGAACCAGGCGCAGCCTGTCCTTCAGCTGCTTGCCCACCTGAAAGGTGACATCGTCCAGCTGGCGCCTGACCAGCGCTTTCGCTTCGCCCTGGCGGCGCTTCAGCCGCGTTTCCTTGTCCTCCCGGTAGGCTTTGCGTCCCAGCAGCAGCCCTGCACCCACGGAGAGCGGATTGATCAGGGCCATCCCGAAAATCCCCGTCAGGAGTCCAAACATCAGGACGCCGCCATAGGATCCCCGCATGCCGATGAGGACTTTTTGGATCGGGTTCACGCGGCCGGGATCCAGCCCGGGCATCTGGTCCACCGGGTCCAGGGCGTCCCCGGAGTCGGACACGTGCAGGACGGGCAGTGACACCTCCTCTGCGGCGAAGTGCTCAGCCACCTGCGCGGCCAGCCATTGCGACCGCTCGCTGGTCCAGACAAAGGTGTCCGAGACCGCCGCGGCGACACACTCTTCGAGCCACGCGGAAAATTGCGTCCAGACAGGACCGGGATCGCCCTGGTCGATGGCGTTCTCGGCTTCCCGTTGGATCCGGCGCAGGCGGTCGCGGAGGTCGTATTCCATGTCGGCGATGAGATCGTTGATGCCGTCGCTGAGCGTCAGCTGCCAGCGCGCGGACCTCTTTCGCAGCTCGTCCGCCTCCGTTTTGGCCTGCTCCAGGGCTGCGAGCATCTGCGGCGTGCCGTCGGGGTTTTCCAACGCGTCCAGCTCGGACTGCAGGGACAGGCGCAGGTTTTCGGTGACGGAGAGGAGGTCCTGGCTGACGGAGCGACGCTGGATGCGCTGCGCCTTGCCCACGATGTCGTTTCGCAGGTGTGACACCAGGGCTGGGAAGCCGGATTCGGCGTTGAGCTCGGCGTCCTGGAGGCGTGAGGCCTCGAGGCGGAGGTCTGCGGACAACGGGAACAACGGGATGTCCGGCGCCACCTGGTCCAGGTGGTTCCTGTCCAGCTCTTCAACCCGGCGCCAGTCCGGGTACAGGTCCGTCTTGGAGAGGACGGCGGCAACGCTGGGGGTGATCCGCATGGCCTGGCGCAGGAATCGCAGTTCCGGTTCCGTGTATTCCTGGGAGGCATCCGAGACCAGCAGCATGGCGTCCGCGGTGGGAAGGGCGGTGAGGGTGGTCAGCGTGTGGGTGGAGCCCATGCCGCCCACCCCCGGGGAGTCGATGATGGTCAGTCCCCCGGTGAGGACGCGGCGGGGCAGGCAAACTTCCGCGGCCGCGAGCTTCCGGCTGTTTCCAGGGTTGCCCTGCTCGGAGACGAGTGCCGGCAGCTCTGACAGCTCGATGGGCCGGCGCTCGATGCTGCCGTCCCCGCCGTCGCCCGCAGAGTCGGCCGCCTGGTTGCCGGACTGGTTGTCCGCCGTGGGGACCAGGACGGCGGCCGAGGCCGGTTCGCCGTAGCGGACGATGGTGGGCAGCGAGGTGGCAATATCGTCATCCACCGGGCACACCGGGGCGTTCACCAGGGCGTTGATGAGCTTGCTCTTCCCCTGTTTGAACTCCCCCACCACAATGACCCTGATGCTGGGGTCCTGCAGCCGGACCATGGCCTGGCCCAGCCTCCTGCGCAGGTCCTCGCGGTCCCCGGCACCCACCAGCTGCAGGCCCTGCTCCACGAGCTTGGCCAGCTGTCCGGCCGTCATGGGCCCCGCCGGCCGTGCCGGTCCTGCATCTGCCACAGCCTGTCCCCCTGCCCCAGTGCCAAAAAGATCTGTTCCAGTGAGGCGGATCCGGGTGGTTCGCCTCACGGGAATAGCGTGTTACAGCACGGTGGAGTCGTCAACCACCGAATCGTCGATGGTGGTGTGGTTGTCCAGGTCAACATCCGTGTGCGTGGAGTTGTCCTCAGTGAAATCGAGCTGGTTGTCCGCCACCACCAGGTTGTCTTCAACGATGCTGGTGGCTGGGTTTTCCTGGAACGAGTCGTCCACGTGGACATCCACCGCGGCAGTGGTGGAGCGGTCCTGGTTGAAGGAATCCTCAACCAGGGTGGAGCTGTCCTGGTTGTAGGAGTCGTCAACCGCCACGGAGTTGTGGGTTGAGCTATCGGAATTATCGTTGAACGAGTCCTGCACATCGAGGTCCACATCGGTGCTGGTGGAGTGGTCCGAATAGTCCAGGTGGTGGGAATTGTCGGAGTAGTCGTTGAAGGAATCGTCCACGTCCAGTCCGAGATCTGTGTTGAAGGAGTCGGAGATGTCCGTCTCCTCGTTGCCGATGCCGACGTTGCTGCCGGCATGGATGGAGTTGTCCGTGGAGTTATCGGTGGAGTGGACCCTGTTGTAGGAGTCCCTGATGTTGTTGGAGTCATGGACAGCGGCGCCGTCACCTGCGGCCACCGCCCGGTCGCCAGAGGCCACCACGGCATCGTTGTCGAACCACTGCTCCACGTCCCCGTGCGCCCAGACGTTTTGGTTGACGGACTGGTCGGTGATGGTGGCGCGGTTGTCCAGCATGCTGGTGTTGGTGGTGTAGGAGAAGTGGTTCACCACATGGTGGAGCTGTTGGACCGCATAGGCGTGGTCGTCATGACCGTAGTTGGCGCCACCCTGCCCCGCAGCGGCCCCTCCGGCATGGATGGTGGAGACGCTTCCCGCGTGGCCGCCCAGCGTGCCCGCTTGCCCGGCCCACACACTATTGCCGCCGGTGTTGTGCTCCCGGGCCAGGGACGTGGCATTGACGGTAATGGGCGCGTAGTCAAGGACAACCGGCATGGCGGCATCAACGTCAGCCGAGCACACGTTGGCCAGGCCGTGTTCCTGCAGCGTCCTCTCCGGGTCAGCCAGGAACTCCTGGATTGCCTCCCGGTTGCCGAAGAGCTGCATCAGGAACTGAACGAGGTCGTTTGCGAGTGTTGGCATATGCGTGGTCCTCACATCTTCTTTGAGTTGTGGATCATCCGGTGCACGTACCCGGTTGCCTCAAACCTAGATTCGCCGCCGGGGACGGTGCATCGGGCGCTTTCCCCCTTCCCCCGGGCGCCGTTCCGGGGCACCGGCACCCCCGCGCCTAGGGGGATTAGGGGTTATTCCTGCTGCGGATTCAGCTGCTGGGAATGTTCCACGCCGAGAGCCAGCCTCAAACGGGCCAGCAGGTCCGAGCGGTTTTCCGCTCCCAAACGCCGCCGGATCCTGGCAATGTGGTGCTCTGCGGTCCTGGGCGAAATGTAGATTGCCTCGCCGATCTCCCGGTAGGTCTTTCCCTCGAGCACCAGCCTGGCCACTTCCTTTTCGCGCTCGCTCAAGCCGGAAGCGTCGGGCTGCGCCCCTTTGCCACCGGCGTCGGTACCGGTTCCTGACTGGGCCTCCGCAGCCCTTGATGCTCCGGCTGCCGGACTGCCTTGAGGATGAAGGTCCCGCGCACAGGAGAGCAGGCGCATCATGTCCCGGCGCTCGTCAGCGCGCGCAGCCGCGTGCCCGGCCAGCCGTGCACCCTCCCAGGGCATTCCCACCGCACCCAAGAGGCGGGCAGCGCCCTCCACATCGGCGGTTCGGAACCGGCCGGCCAGCACGGAGACCCAGGCCTTGCCCGCCGTGGCGAGCACCGCGGCAAACTGGCTGTGGACAGAGGCCCGCGCCAGTGCCGTTGCGTGGGGAGCAAGATCAGCGGGACTTTCATTCAGCAATGCAGCCTGGACGGCGGACCAGTGCAGGGGCACGGCCCACAGCGCAGGACCACCCAGGCGGCCCAGCAGCTTCCAGACGTCCTCCAGGTACTGCGTTACACGGCGCGTCTCCCGCAGCCGCGCCGCGGCGATCAGCAATTCCCCCCACGGCAGCAGGTTGTACAGGTCCACCGAGGTATGGAGCATCGCTTCGCGTGCCCGTTCCCATGCCCTGAGCAGCTCCGGCACATCGCCGTTCCGGCGCGCCAGCCCCACCTCAAGGGCCGCGCACATGAACTCATCGCGCGGGACCAGCGGCCAATGGTTCGCTTTGGCCGCTTCCGTGGCTGCCAGGCGGGCGTCCTCAAGTTTGTCCTGCATCATCGCCGCCCAGGCCTGGAGCAGCAGGAGCCTTGGTTGGGCTGCGTTGCCGCCCTGCCCGGCTGCGGCCGCTACCTTGCAGACCGTTTCCGCCAGGTGCGGGTCACCACTGTGCAGGGCCAGCAGGGCTGCCAGCGCAGCCGGCGTTTCCGGCAGCGGAAGGGCCGTGCCCGCCGAGTTCAGCATGTCCGAGGCATGGATCAGGATGGAGATGCCCTGTTGCGGATTGTCCCCCAGGGACGCCAGGATTCCCTGCCCGGTCTGGACCAGTCCGGCCCCAAGCAGCGTTGGCGAGGCCGCCGGAGCATCGGGTCGGAAGAAGGCCTCCGCAGCCGCCCGGTCACCGGCACCGATCATGGCGACCGCGGCAAGCGGCGCGGAAGGGCCCACCCGGCCCGGACCAAGCCAGCTGTACACGTCGGCTCCCCGGGCCAGCATTCCCCTCTGCGCCCAGACGGAGGCGGCAACATCGGCTCCGCGGCGCACGTCCGGCGGGTCCGGGCTGACCAGGAGTGCGTCGATGATGCGGGCCGCGGCGTCCAGCTCCCCGTCCCCGGCTGCGGCCTGCGCGCGCCTGGCTGCCGTGGCCAGCGGGTCGGCTCCGGCCAGGAGTGCTTCCTCGTAAAGTTGGGACGCCAACCGCGGGTCATTCTCCAGCGCGGCATTCGCAGCTTGCTCCAGCTCGGCAGCCACACGGGGATCAGCAAGGCCGCCCCTGGCCAGTTCGCGGGCGAGGTTGCCCAGCGGCTGCCCTGCGGATGCGAAAACGGTCACGAGCTCGCGCTGGAGCGCGTGCACCTTGGCTGTGGGCGTGGCGGTCAGCAGCGCGTGTTGGGCGGTCCCCACCACCGTGCCGTCCGGCCTCAGCAGCCCTGCGGCTTCGGCACGGTCCACCAGGGCGTCCAGGCCCTCCACCGCTCCACTGGTGAACTTGTGCTGAAGGTCGGCCGGCAGCGGTCCCGGCAGGGCGAAGCCCACTGAAAGCGCCAGCAGGAGCTCCCGGACGGCAGCGTTTGCACCCTTCAACTGCCCGGCCATCAGCTCCGCGGAGTGGGGCGGACGTCCCTGGTGGTCAGGCGCGGTGTGCAGGGATACGGGCCGTTCCGACCGCTGAAGGTGTCCGTCCATGTCAGACCCCCGGAGACGTGGACGGGGCCGTTGCTACGGCAGTTTCAGGGGAAGTGACGGTGGACTCCTCGGGTGTGGGTGAAGCTGCAACGGCCGGGGTGGGGGTTAGGTCGGCCGTGGGGGACACGAGCGGGGCACCCGTGGGGGCCGGAGCCGCCATGGTGGTGGGCAGGATGGTGGGGGTCGCTCCCCCGGTGGTGGGGGAAGACGTCCCGGGGTCAGCGGGAGCGGTTCCGGAGCCAAGCGTCGGGTCAATCGTCGTTCCGGGCGACGACGTGCCCGGCGGCGTGGGTGTTGGCGGGGCAGTGGTCGTTGGTGGGGCGGTGGTCGTTGGAGGGACGGTTGTTGGGGCCGGGGTGCCGGTGGGGGCAGGCCCGGTGGGGACCGGCTGCGTGGTGGCCGTCGGCGTTGCGGGGCCCAGGGTGGCTGAATCGGGAACGATGGCTGTCCCCGGCGTGTTGCCCCCGGTTACTGAGGGCGGATTCGCTGCAGGGGCTTCGCCGGCGGCTACAGGGGCACCCGCAGTGGGGCCGCCGGCCGGGGATTGGCTGCCGGTGGGTGAGGCGGACGCATCGAGTCCGGGCTGCTGGGCGTTTGGCTTCTTGGCGCTGGCCTCGACGCCCGCGAGGGGCTGGGGCGCCGCAACGGCTGCTGCTCCCCCTCCACCTGGTGCTTCCGCCCCGCCGGCGCCTGCGGATGCGCCGCCGGTGCTCGCCCCGGCCTGCGGCACGAACATGGCTGTCAGGCTTCCGAAGCCGTCGGGACTCTGTGCGGCAGTGGCGGTGAGGACCGTCAGGAGGGCCGCGGCAGCGGCAACAGCCGTGACGCGGACCGTGGGTTTCGGGGCGTGTGCTCCCCTTTCCCCCCGCCGTGCAGTCTGGACGGTGCCGTTCCCCGCGCCGGCTCCAGCCGTCGTCGCATATTTGCGTGACCAGCTGGGCAGGCCTGGTCCGGAGGGTGCGGGTGGCACCGCGGAGGGCACGACGGCGGGCGGTGCCCCAGCGGCGGACGTTTCAATTCCTGCCGCTTCAGTTTTGAGCGCTGCCGTTTCTGCGTGGGCTGTAGCGTGGGCGAGGAGCGCGGCCACGGCCGCGCCGAGGCAAATGGAGGACTTGGGATCCGCGTCCACGGCAATGGGCCGGTCCAGCTCTTCCGACACCACCTGCGCTACCAGGGGGATCCGGGACGAGCCGCCGATCAGCAGCACCGCGGACAGGTCTGCCGGTTCCAGGTGGAGCTGGGCCAGGGAGCGCTCCAGCGCGTCCACGGTCTCCCGCACGGGCTCTTCAATCAGGGCCTCGAACTCGGAGCGGACCAGGCGGATTTGCTGCTGGACACCGGGCAGGAGCACGGGAATGCTTGCCTCACTGTCCGAGGACAGGGCTTCCTTGGCTTCCACGCATTCGCGCCGGAGGCGGGCCAGCGCCCCGATGGCCGCGGGGTCGGTGGGGTCGAGGTCTGCCAGGGCGGTGCCGGTGTGCCCGGCAACATAGCTGAACACCGCTGCGTCGAAGTCGGCCCCGCCCAGGTCTTCGATGCCCTCCGGACGGCCCAGCAGTTCGAAGCGGCTGCTGCCGGACTTCCGCAGGACCGCGGTATCGAAGGTGCCGCCGCCGAGGTCGTACACCGCGATGGTGCTGCCCTCCTCCACCCGTACCTGCGATGCGTAGTGCAGTGCCGCGGCTTCGGGTTCGGGAAGGAGGGTGACGTTTTCCAGACCGTGGGCGGCGAGGGCGGCGCGGATGACGGACAGGCGGTGGATGCCCCACGCAGCGGGGTGGGTGAGGTAGACGGCCGACGGTGGGCCCCCCTCGCGTTCGGCCGCGCGGTCTGCCACCCAACGGGCCATGGTGGCGAAGACGTCCTCCGGCTGCAGCGCCAGGGTGCCCAGGATGATGGGAACGTCGTCGCCGATGCGGCGTTTGAATTCCCGCACCACGCGTTCCGGCGAGTCCAGACCGCGGCGTTCCGCGACCTCGCCCACCAGGACAGTGCCTTCCTCCGGGAAGTACACCACGGAGGGAACCGATGCTCCACGCGCGCCCAAAGGCAGGCACTCAGGCACAGCGGAGGGACCATGGTGAAAACGAACAACGGCTGCTGCCGTGAAACTGGTCCCGACGTCTACGGCGAGAGCGTAGCTCATGGTTACCTCGGAAGGCTGGCGGTCCACATGCAAGCTTCATCACAGTGAACGTCACCAACGTAGCATTTCCGACGGACCATCGGACAGCCCTGTTGCTACATCGAATGGTTATTTAGCGGCCAGTTGCCGCGTTGCGGGTGGATTCCCCGCCCAAGACCCGAACGGACCCTTTTCTAGAGGCCGGAGTAGGAGTGGAGCCCGTTGAAGAACTGGTTCACGATGGTGAAGTTGAAGATCACGCACAGGTAGCCCACGATCGACAGCCACGCGGCGCGTGTCCCGGTCCAGCCGCGGGTGGCACGGGCGTGCAGGTATCCGGCGTAGACAACCCAGATCACGAACGTCCACACCTCTTTGGTGTCCCAGCCCCAGAACCGGCCCCATGCTTTTTCCGCCCAGATGGCACCGAACATGAGGGTGAAGGTCCAGCCGATGAAGGCGATGGCGTTGATCCGGTAGGAGAGGTTCTCCAGGCTCAGCGCGGAGGGCACCAGGCGCATGAAACCGAGCTTGTCGGCGCCGCCGGCTGCAACGGTCTTCTGCCGGTGGGACTGCACCAGCTGCAGGGCGGACATCGCGAACGTCAGGGTGAACAGGGCCGAGGAAAGCACGGCAATGGATACGTGAATGACCAGCCAGTAGCTCTGGAGGGCGGGGACCAGGTGGCCCACAGGGGTCCAGAAGGCCACGGAGGCAGCCACCAGCATGATGATTACCAGGCCCACCACGAAGGTGCCCAGGAAGCGCAGGTCGCGCCGGATCAGGGAGAGCAGGAAGACGGCCGCCACCAGGAACGCGCCGGTGGTGAGGAACTCGTACATGTTGCCCCACGGCACGCGGCCCGCGCCCAAGGCTCTGGTGACCACGCCGGCGCCGTGGATGAGGACGGCGAGGGTGGTCAGGGCCACGGCGACCCGCGCCGGAACCCGGCGCTCCGTGGCGTACTTCATGTCGCCGTCGGCCGTGACGACACCGCCGGCCCCTGCGCCGCGGGCCTTGGCAGCGGACGACGACGGACGCTCGGCCCGGTCAGCGGGCCCGTCCAGGCGCGCCCCTGCGGAGGCGGCGCCGACACCGGCCGCAACCGGAACCTTGGTGGCAGCCCCGGCCTGCGCGGCCTTGAGGTCAACTGCGCGCAGGGCCTTGCTGCTCTTGGCCAGGTCCCAGGCGAAGGCAATGAAGGCCACTGTGTAGGTGCCCGCCGCCAGCAGCATGAAGAGTTCGCTGTACTGGCCCATGGTTTCGTTGATTCCAAATGGCATTACTGGTCCTTTTCGGGCCCTGTGGGGCCTGCTGGGGTGGTGACGGAGCCTTCGGCCTTTTCGGCGGAGCCTGCGACATTATCGCCTGTCCGGCTGGGAGTTTGCTGGGACGGGGCAGTATTTTCGGGGGCAGCAGCTTCAGGCGCAGCCTCGTCGGGCAGCTGCCACTCGGCGGCGAACAGTTTCCGCAGCGCGGCCGCCTCACCCGCCAGCCGGTGGTCCTCGCCGCGGGCAAGCAGCCCGTATTCCACCATGGTGCGGCCGTCGTCAGCGGTGCCGGTGCGTACCCAGACGCGCCGGCGGTTGACGTAGAGCGAAAGGATCAGGCCGGCCACGGCCAGCAAGGCGAAGATCAGGGCGTACAGCTGCCCGGGGTTGTGGTGGATGTCCACGCCGATGTACCGCTTCACGCCGTCGAAGCTGATGCTGCCCTTGCCGTCCGGCAGGGTGTAGGTGGAGCCGGGTGCCAGGGTGATGCCCCCGGCCGCCAGGTTCCTGGCGTTGAGCGGGGTCAGGTTCTTGACGTCGAGTTCGAAGACGTTCTGCGGAGCACCCTTGTTCAGGCCCAGGTCGCCGTAGTAGGAGTTCAGGGTCAGCTGCGGGTTGAACAGCTCAGGGTCGGCGCTGAAGGAGACGTTCTTGTCCGTCACGAACGCGGTGGGGAGGAAGAAGCCCACGAAGCCCAGCTGGTCCGGCTGCGCGTCGGGGACCTTGATCACCACGGAGGAGTAGTAGTTCTCGCCCTGCAGCTTGGCCACCACCGGGCCCTGCATGGCCACGTTGCCCGCCCCGTCCCGGATTGTCACCACCGGCGCGTAGCCGTTGCCGGTGAGGTAGATGCTGGTGCCGCCCAGGCTCACGGGGTCGTTGACCTTCAGGATCTCCTGCTTGGGCGGAGCGTCCGGGTTTTCCTTGGTGGTCACAGTGGCGGCGAAATCGATGGGCTGGCCGAACTTGCCCCGGGATTCGCGGTCGAAGGTGATGTTGAACTTGTCCAGCTGGAGCGAGTACGGCTGGAGCTGGCTGGACTGGAAGTTGGTGCCCGGGTTGAACTGGTCATAGCCCACCAGGGTGTTCACAAATGTGTCGCCTTCCACCAGGATGCGCTGGCCGCTGTATCCGAACAGGCCACCGGCAGCCACGGACACCAGCACGCCGATAAGCGACGTGTGGAAGACCAGGTTGCCCACTTCCTTCATGAAGCCGCGTTCGGCACCCAGGGACGGAAGGGCGCCGTCGGCATCCCTGACCTCCACCCGGTAGCCGCGCTTCCGCAGCAGTCCGGCCGCACCGTTGATGGCGTCCGACGCCGGGACGGCGCCACTGGCGGGGATCACCAGGGTGCCGTATTCGGGCAGCCGGGACAGACGCTGCGGGGTCCGTGGCGGCTGTGAGCGCATGGCCTTGTAATGGGCGATGGCGCGCGGCACCACGCAACCGATCAGGGAGATGAACAGCAGAAGGTAGATCGCCGAGAACCACGCCGAGGAGTAGACGTCGTAGAGCTGCAGGGAGTCCAGCAGCTTGCCGTAGTCCGGGTGGTCCTTGATGTACTGGGTCACCACGGCCGGGTTGGCGGGCCGCTGCGGGAACAGTGATCCGGGGACGGCGGCGACGGCGAGGAGCAGCAGCAGGAACAGCGCGGTGCGCATGCTGGTCAGCTGGGTCCAGGCCCACCGGAGCATGCCCTTGGGGCCCAGGGCCGGGAGGGCGGCCTGCGCCTTCGCCTCTGCGACAGGGGCGGATTGCTTCTTCTTTACGTTCACACGCTCGCTCATCAGATCGGCAACTTCACATCGGTTTGGAACCAGTACTGCAGCCCGGTCACCCAGGCACCCCACACGCCGGTGGCCATCAGCAGCCCGAGCACCACCAGGATCCCGCCGCCGGTCCGCTGGATGGCCAGGCGGTGTTTGCGGAAGAACGCCATGACGCCCATGCCCCGGCGCAGGGCCAGCGCGATCAGCAGGAACGGGATGCCCAGTCCCAGGCTGTACACAAAGGCAAGGAAGGCGCCCTTGGCGGCCGAGGATCCGCCGGAAAGGCTTAACAGCTGCACGGCGGAGTACGTGGGGCCGATGCACGGGGCCCAGCCCAGGCCGAAGGTCAGGCCCAGCAGGGGCGCTCCCCAGAGCCCGGCGGGCGGCTTGGCATGGATCTTCGCGTCGCGCTGCAGCCAGCTGAAGCCGCCCATGAAGACGACGCCCATGATGATGACCAGGATCCCCAGGAGCTGGGTGATCCAGGCGTTCTGGCTGCCCGTGATCAGGGTACCCAGCTGGCCGAACGCGCCGCCCAGCAGGACGAAGATCACGGAAAAGCCCAGGACGAACAGCCCGATGCCTGCCAGCATCCGGCCGCGTTTCTGCTTTTGCAGGTCCACGCCGCTCAGGCCGGTGACATATCCCAGGTAACCGGGCACCAGGGGAAGGACACAGGGGGAAAGGAAGGACACCAGTCCGGCGAGCAGGGCCACCGGAATGGCCAGCAGGAGGGAGCCACTGAGGATGGCTTCGGCGAAGGGGCTGTTCACGGTCCCGGCCTGTCCCTATTCCGCCACGGCGGCGGTGATGAGGGCTTTCAGGGTGCCCTTCTCGATTTCGCCGAGGACGCGGGAGGCCACCCGCCCCTGCTTGTCCAGCACCAGGGTGGTGGGCACGGCACCGGGCGGCACCAGGCCGGACACGGACAGCAGGACGCCGCCGTCCTTGTCGTCGAAGCTGGGGTAGGTCAGGTTGAAGGTTTTCTCGAAAGCCTCTGCCGTGGGCTTCTCGTCCCGGAGGTTGACGCCGAAGAACTGCACGCCCTGGTCCTTGAACTCCTGGTGCAGTTCCTCAAGGAGCGGCGCTTCCACGCGGCAGGGGGCGCAGGCGGCAAACCAGAAGTTCAGGACGCTGACCTTGCCCTGGAAGTCGGCCGGGGTGACGGCGGCGCCGCTGAAGAGCGCACCCTGGATCTGTACGGCTTCCTTGCGGTCCCCGGCGGCGAACTCGGTCACGGAGCCGTCGCCAGCAACGTAGTTCTTGTTGTCTCCCGCCTTGGCCTGCTTGGCCAGCGCATCCTCCTGGGCACAACCGGAGAGGCCAAGGGTCAGCGCGGTCAAGGCCATGCCGCCTGCTGCAAGCATGCTGCGGCGCGAGGGAAGGTTGCTGTTGCTCACTGCTAGGCTCCAGGGGTGCTGGCGGCACCGGGAAGAAGGGACGCCGCAGGTTCGCTGTACCCGACCCGCACCAGCGAGCCGTCGTCGTCGAACACCAGGGACGTGACGGATGTCAGGGTGCACTCGCGCTTGCGCGGGTCATGCCACAGCGGCCGGCCCTCCGCGCTCAGCCGTGCGGCCCAGATGGGCAGCTGGTGGCTGACCAGGATGGCCTCGGGCCCTGCGGCGCCGAAGTCGCCGGCAGCCAGTTCGATGGCCTTCAGCCGGGCGTCCTGGACGGCAGCCGCCACCCTCGCGGCCTGCTGCTTGTACGGCTCGCCCCATGACGGGCGCAACGGGTTGACCAGGCGGGGCCAGTGCCGCGGCCGGCGGAGTTCGGCTTTGGTGACCTTCATGCCTTCGAAGTAGTTTTCCGCTTCGATGATGCGCCCGTCGGTGTGGATCTGCAGGTGCAGCGCTTCCGACGTCGGCCGCGCGGTTTCCTGCGCACGGTCCAGCGGCGAGGCGGCCAGGTAGGTGATCCGGGCGCCGCGCTCGGCGCGCTCGCGGAAGTGTTCGGCAAGCATCCGGGCCATCTCCTGCCCCAGTTCGGAGAGGTGGAATTCCGGGAGCCGTCCGTAGAGAACGCCGTCGGGATTGTGGACCTCGCCGTGGCGGAGCAGATGGACAGTGGCTTGGGGCATGTTTACCAGTTTCTCAAAGATGGCGTGCGATCCGAAATCTTCCGGCCGTGCTTTCTACAAAGAGTAGAACTCAAGTTTCTGAAGAAATGTTCCGCAACCGGGAACAAAAGATGCAAACGCATGTTTATACTGGATGCAGCAAGTTAGTTGAGATTTCAACCGATGAAGTTTCAACCTCACGACCACAGCAGCATTCACCCCAAGGAGCAACATCATGGCACTTCCCGCAGACGTCACCACCGGCACCTGGACCCTGGACAACTCCCACAGCGAGATCGGCTTCACCGTCCGCCACGCGGGCATCAGCAAGGTCCGCGGCCAGTTCAGGGAAGCCGAGGCCACCCTGGACCTCGCCGAAAACGTGGCCGACTCCAAGGTCAACGCCACCATCAAGACCGCCAGCTTCGACTCCGGCGACGTCAACCGCGACGGCCACGTCCGCGGCGAAGACTTCTTCGACGTCGAGAAGTTCCCGGAAATCTCCTTCGTTTCCAACGCGATCGTCCCCAAGGGCGACGCCTACGAGCTCCAGGGCGACCTCACCATCAAGGGCGTCACCCGTCCCGTGGCCCTCGAGACCGAGCTCCACGGTGTGGCCGTCGATCCGTTCGGCAACACCCGCGCCGGCCTCACCGCCGAGACCACCATCAGCCGCAAGGACTTCGGCCTGACCTGGAACGCCGTCCTCGAGGCCGGCGGCGTGCTGGTCAGCGACAAGGTTGCCATCAACCTGGAACTGGCCTTCATCGCCCCCGCAGCATAAGTTTCGCGTTCACGGCACCCCGGTACCAGGCCATCCCGGCCCGGCACCGGGGTGCCGTGTTTAACAACGGCCCTTGCCCACGGGTTCACCTGCCGGCCGCGGGCGTGGATCCCACATGAATCACCCACAACTCCACCCGCCGGGGGTACGGTGGACTTAAGCCACGCTGGGGGGAAGGCTGAGGACCGATTCCCGGCAGCCTACCTGGATCCCGACCTGCAGAAGGAACGCCATGAGTACTCCTCCCGTCCCGCCTCCCGCGCCCCAAGACCCCCACTCCGGCAATGGCCAGCCAGGGAACGGCCAGTCCGGCAGCCAGCAGCCCGGACCGCAGCAGCCCCGCTACGGCCAGAACGCGCCGCAGTATGGCCAGAACGCTCCCCAGTACGGGCAGAACCAGCCCCAGTACGGTTCCCAGCCGCCGGCAGCGCCGCAGTACGGGCAGAACGCGCCGCAGTACGGTTCCCCGTACGGGCAGAATGCTCCGCAGTCCCCGGGCTACGGCCAGAATGCACCCCAGTACGGCCAGTCGCCGTATGGCCAGTCCCCTTACGGCCAGTATCCCTCTGAGCAGCCGCAGCCGGCCGGCAGCAACGGCATCCCCCAGCTGGTGAACATCGCGTTCTGGCTGCTGATCGCGGCCACCGCGATCTATGTCGTCTCCATCCTCATCAACCTCACCCAGCTGGATGCCCCGCAGTTCCGGCAGGAGTTTGAACAGCAGGTCCGGGCCAGCGGGGCGGGCATCACCTACGACGACATCAAGCCCTTCATCGCCGGCTCCCTGGTGGTCTTCGGCATCATCGGTGCCGCCCTCTACCTGCTGGTGGCCTTCTTCATCCGCAAGGGCAAGAACTGGGCACGCATCCTCGGAACCGTGTTCGCAGCGCTGTCCGTCCTTGGCCTGTTCGGAATCCCCTCCCTCGCAACGATCGGGACTGTCCTGGGAATCGCCGCCATCGTCCTGCTCTACCTCCCTGCCGCTGCCCCCTACTTCCGGAAGCAGCAGCCCTTCGCCAACCCGTATTCGGGCGGCTTCGGCAACCCTTACGGGCGCTGACCACCAACCACAGAACGCAGCGGGGGGGGGGGGGGGGGGGGGGGCGCCCGCCGCCGCGGCCCGGCCGCCGCCCCCCCCCCCCCCCCCCCGGGGGCGCCCGGGGTGGCCCCCCCCCCGGGCCCGCCGCGTTTAAACCGTGCCCCTAGGCTGTCTGCCCCGGCGCCTGCGCCCGCTGGGCGTGGTAAGCGAGGATTTGCAGCTCCGTGGCCATGTCCACCTTGCGGAGGTTGACCCCTTCCGGAACCTGGAGCATCACCGGTGCGAAGCTGAGCACGCTGTGCACGCCCGCCGCCACGACCCGGTCGCAGATGCCCTGCGCCACCGCCGCAGGAAGCGCCAGTACCACCATGTTGGCCCCGGTGCGGTGAAGGACGGTCTCAAGGTCCGCCACGTCGCTGACCCGCAGCCATCCCACCTCGTTGCCCACCACCATCTGGTCCGCGTCGAAGATGGCCACCACATCGAAGCCTCGCGATTCGAAGCCGCCGTAGCGCGCCAGCGCCTTGCCCAGGTTTCCGGCTCCGACGATCGCAACTTTCCAGTCATGCGTCAGCCCCAGTGCCGCGGCAATGTGGCGGCTGAGGTACTGGACCTCGTACCCCACTCCCCTGGTGCCGTAGGACCCCACGTGGGACAGGTCCTTGCGCAGCGTTGAGGAACTGACGCCGGAGGCTTCCGCCAAAGAGTCGGAGGAGACGCGCTCAACACCCTCGGCCAGCAGGGTGTTCAGGGCCCGGAGGTACAGGGTCAACCGCGCCACGGCAGCAGGGGGAATCTGCTTTGCCGGTGCACCCGCGGCATCAGGGATGCCCGGGACAGGCTGGGACGTTGAATCCAAGGACGTCACTCGCATCCCCCTAATTGGCCATGGCGCGCTGCAGGACGCGTTCCAGCCGGGCTTCGTCGATCTTCCAGAAGTCGCGCTGCACCCCGTCAACCAGGACCACGGGGATCTCTTCGGCGTAACGCTCCCGCAGTTCGGGCTGGTTGTCCACCAGCTCTTCGCTCCAGGTGAGGCCCAACGAGGCAGTGACCCGGCCGACGGCGTCGCGCGCCTCCTCGCAAAGGTGGCAGTCAGCTTTGGTGACCAGGACGACGCGGGGGGTAGCCATGGCTTAACGGTATCGCCGTTCGCGCCGTGCGGGTGACGCCGACGGCGCCCAGCGAGTGGATTGACTAGACTCAAGTCCATGCCCCAGGAGAAATACGTCGCCGTCGTCACGCGGCCGGTTGCTGCGCCGCAGCCCGGTGAAGCGGCGTTTTTCGATGTGGACAATACCCTGATGCGCGGGGCCAGCCTCTTCCACGTGGCGCGGAAGATGCACCAGCGCGGCGCGTTCACCCTTGCCCAGGCGGCCGGATTCGCGTGGAAGCAGTTCAAGTTCGTGGCGCGCGGTGAGAATATCGACGACGTCCATGCGGTACGTGATTCGGCCCTGACGCTCGCCGCCGGCATCACGGTTGACGACATCAAGGCCCTCGGCGAAGAGGTCTACGACGAGATGATCGCGTCCCGGATCTGGCCGGGTGCCAAGGCCTTGGCGGAACAGCACCTCCGGGTGGGCCGGCGCGTCTGGCTGGTGACGGCAACCCCTATTGAAGTGGCAACAGTCATCTCTACCCGCCTGGGGCTGACCGGAGCGCTCGGGACAGTGGGTGAGGTGTCGGACGGGATGTACACCGGCCGCCTGGTGGGGGACATCCTGCACGGCTCGGCCAAAGCCGTAGCGGTCCAGGGCATCGCGGACCAGGAGGGCCTGGACCTCAAGCGCTGCTGGGCGTACAGCGACTCCTACAACGACGTGCCGCTGCTGTCACTGGTGGGACACCCCGTGACCATCAACCCGGACGCCAAGCTCCGCCGCCACGCCCGTGACCGGAACTGGCCCGTTTATGATTTCCGCGCGGGCCGCCGCGCCGCCACCCTGGGCCTGAAGGCGGCAACCTTCGGCGGCGCTGTCTACGGCCTCTGGAAGGGCTTCGCCCGCATCCGCGGCCCACGGGCATAACCCACCCCACCGCAGGCAAGAGCGTGCAGGCAAAAGCCTCCAGCCACTACCCTGAGACAAAAAAATGCCCGCCGCCTTTGGAAGGCGGCGGGCATTTCCACGCTGTTCGAAGTATCTCTACTTCTTGTTGCGGCGCTGGTGACGGGTCTTGCGAAGCAACTTGCGGTGCTTCTTCTTGGCCATACGCTTGCGACGCTTCTTGATAACTGAACCCACGAAAGTTCCTTACAAACTAGATGCAGTACCTGCCTGATGGGGAATGTCCGCGGACAAAGCTACGAACTGAACAACTGACAGATTCTTACAATGACGTAAAACGTTCCTTAACAGGGTACCGCTTATCGGGAGCGGCTCAGGACAGGCCCCTCAGGCGGTCTCGGTGTGGCCGTCCACAACAGCACCCTTGAGGTACTGTTCGACGGCGTTTTCGGGGACCCGGTAGGAGCGGCCGAAGCGCACCGCGGGCATTTCGCCGGAGTGAACCAGGCGGTAAACAGTCATTTTGGAGACGCGCATGACCTCAGCTACTTCAGCCACGGTCAGGAACTTCGCGTTGGAGAAGTTCTGTTCTGCCGACATTTCCCTATTTTCCTTTGCTGACGGATGGACAACAGTGACCCCAGGTACGTGCCAATGCGGTGTTCCGATGCTGAGCCATCCACCAACCACCTTAAATAGATACTGTAGATGTTCATGTGGCAGATGTGAAAGTAGTGGCCTCCCCTATTTCACCCCCTAATTCTGCTGCCGCCGCTTCCGCGCCGATGCCGCCAGTTGCTCCAGGACAGAAGCGGAGACATCCCAGTCCATGCACGCGTCGGTGACGCTCTGGCCGTAGACCAGTTCCGCCCGTCCCGCGGCGTACTGATCAACGTCAAGGTTCTGGGCGCCGCCCACCAGGAAGCTTTCCAGCATCACACCGGCCACGGCCCGGGCCGCCGCGCCGCCTTCCTCAAGCTGGGCACCGATTTCCAGCGCCACCTCAGCCTGCCGGTGATGGCTCTTGCCACTGTTGGCGTGGCTCGCGTCAACGATCAGGCGGGGGTTGAGCCCCTTGCCCGCCAGTTCGGTGGAGGCGCGTTCGACGTCGGCCGCTGAGTAGTTGGGGCCCTTCCGGCCGCCGCGGAGGATCACGTGGGTGTCGGGGTTTCCGGCCGTTGCCACCAGCGCGGCCCGGCCTTCGCCGTCGATCCCCAGGAAGGCCTGGGCTGCCGCGGCGGCACCGCAGGCATCGATGGCAACCTGCAGGCCGCCGTCGGTCCCGTTCTTGAAGCCAATGGGCATGGAGAGCCCGGAAGCCAGCTGGCGGTGGATCTGGCTCTCGGTGGTGCGGGCACCGATGGCTCCCCAGGAGATCAGGTCCGCCATGTACTGGGGGCTGATCGGCTCCAGGAATTCAGTGGCGGTGGGCAGGCCCAGCGCGGTGACCTGCTGCAGGAACTGCCTTGCGGTGCGCAGGCCGGTGACCATGTCGTGGCTGCCGTCCAGCCGGGGATCGTTGATCAGGCCCTTCCAGCCCACCGTGGTGCGCGGCTTCTCGAAGTAGGTCCGCATGACGATCAGCAGGTCTTCCTTGTGCTTCTCGGCCTGGCTGACCAGCCGGCGGGCGTACTCCAGCCCTGCCTTGGGGTCGTGGATGGAGCAGGGTCCCACGATGACCAGCAGGCGGTCGTCCACGCCGTCCATGATGGCGCGCACCTCGTCGCGTCCGCGTTCGACGACGGCGGCCTCCCGGTCGCCCAGCGGCAGTTTGGTGAGAAGCGCCGAAGGTGCCGGCAGCGCAGTGAATTCGCTGACGCGCAGGTTGGATGTTGACTTGGTGGCGGGGGCGGCTGCTGTTGCGGTGCTCATGTTCGGGGTCCTGTTCCAGATGGGAAGCGGGCCCGGATTTCAGAACCCGCCGGAGAAACGGCGAAGGGCAGAGAATGATCTCTGCCCTGTTGGCTCTGAAGGAAGTTGGATGCGTGTCAGTTAGACGCGGGCCCCTCCAGAGCCAACGAAAAATACGCATACCAACGGTTAGTCATGGAAGAGACCATAAACCCGGCATATGGCGGCCGCAAAATCGGTTGCGTCACATTCCGTCCCAGGCCTGTTCGCGGCTCCGAACGCACAAGGCAAGGATCCGCGAACAACCCCGGGTTTGCCGCCGCCTACCCCAGGAGCTTGCGCAGGAACTGCAGCTGGCGGATCCAGTGGTGTTCCTGGCCGCCCTCATGGTTGTTGAACCTGTATACCTCAATGTCCTTCACGGCACCGGTGGCCGATGAGGCGTCGGTGCCGGTCGCGTAGGCGTTGTAGCTGGCGAACACCGTGGACGGCGGGCAAATGTCGTCCATTTGCGCAGCCGAGTACAGCGCCGGCACCGTGGCCCAGCGGGCCAGGTTGACGCCGTCGAAATAGTTCAGGACGCTAAGTGCGGCGTCGTAGCGGTCCCGGTGCCGCGCCAGGAACTGGGCGATCTCCGGGTAGGGCCCGCGGGGAGTGATGTCGATGGCGCGGGGAAAGTCCTGCAGGAAGGGGACGTCGGGCAGCGCGGCGATGACGCCGTCGAGCCGTCCCGCAGTGAGCCCCGCCGTGGCCACCACCAGCCCGCCGCCCTGGCTGACACCGGCCAGCACCACTTTGGCAGGATCGACGGCGGGGTGGGCCTGGGCGGCCTCCACCGCGCGGAAGGCGTCCACATAGACGCGGCGGTAGTAGTAGTCCTCCCGGCTGGTGATGCCCCTGGTCATGAGGCCTGCGTGCGCCACATCCCCGGCGGACGGGTGGGGATCCGCGGTGTCCCCCAGCGCGCCGCCGTACCCCTGGCCCCGGGTGTCCATGATGAAGTGTGCGTACCCGGCCTGCGCCCACCGGGTGTCCTGGTTGGCCAGGCCGCGGCCGCCGGAATAGCCAATGTAGTTCACCACCACCGGCAGCCGGACGCCTGCCTCCCGGTTGGCGGGAAGGTGCAGCCAACCTTTGACGGGCGCGCCGCCAAAGCCGGAGAAGGTGACGTCGAAGGTATCGATCACCGTGAGGTAGTTATCCACCGGTTCGAAGGTCGCGTCGAGTGGAAAGGTCCGCGCTTCGTCCAGGGTGGCGTCCCAGAAGGCAGCCAGGTCCCCGGGCGGTGTGACATCGGAGGTGTAGCTGCGGAGCGCGGCCAGGGGCAGATCGAAGAGGGGCATCGTTGTCCTGTTCTGTGTCGGTTGGTCCGCAGGCCCGCGGTGGAGTTCTCTATTTCTACTGCATGGATCGGTGGCGCACGCTGATGAGTGGTTCAAAGCGCCGAAGCCTAGTTCCGGCGGCGATGATTCCGCGCAGGTGCGGCAGCCCGCCGGTGGCGGCCCCGGCAGCACGGGCCTGGACCAGGACGTTGCCCAGGGCGGTGGCTTCGACGGGTCCGGCCACCACCGGGCGCCCGGTGGCGTTGGCGGTGAGCTGGCACAGCAGGGTGTTCTGGGAACCCCCTCCCACCACGTGCACCACGTCCACTTCACGGTTGGCGAGGCGTTCCGCTGCGGTGATGGTCCTGGCGTATCCGGCGGCGAGGCTGTCCATGATGCAGCGGGTGATGGCCGCGGGATCATTTGGCAGCACGTCACCGGTGCGCCGTGCCGCCGCCCGGATCCGCTCCGGCATATTGCCCGGGGCAATGAAGAAGGGATCATCCGCGTTGACCTGGGGACCGCCGGCAGGCAATGCCGCGGCGGCGGCGAGCAGGGAGGCCAGGTCGGGCTGGTAGCCTTCACCGGCCCAGGTGCGCTGGCATTCGCTCAGCAGCCACAGGCCGCCCACGTTCCGCAGGTAGCGGATGGTGCCGTCCACGCCGCGTTCATTCGTGAAGTTCGCTTCCCGGCTGGCCTGGGTCAGGACGGGGTGCTTCAATTCCAGCCCCACGAGGGACCACGTGCCGGAGGAGATGTAGGCAAAAGCGCCATCCCGGGCAGGAACGGCCACGACGGCGGAGGCAGTGTCGTGCGAGCCCACCGCCACCACTGTGGTTTCACGGGGCAGGCCCACGGCCGCGGCTATGTCCGGCAGGAGGTTTCCGTAGGTTTCCCCAGGCTGGATGAGCGGCGGGAACAGGTCCTTCCGCAGTCCCAGCGCCGCGAAGAATTCGGTGGCCCATTCCCCGGCCACGGCGTCAAACAGGCCCGTGGTGGAGGCGTTGGTGGCCTCGGTCCGCCGCACTCCGGTGAGCAGGAACGCGATCAGGTCCGGGATCAGGAGGGCCTGCAGCCCGACCAGGTTCTTCTCGGTGGCCAGTTGGTAGATCGTGTTGAACTGCAGGAACTGCAGCCCCGTGGTTTGGTACAGCCGCGCCGGGTCCAGCTTGGCGTGGACGGGCGCGACGGCGGTCCTGCTGCGGTCGTCGCGGTAGCTGTACGGCTGCGCCACGAGTTTGCCCGCGCTGTCCACCAGCCCGTAGTCCACCGCCCAGGTGTCGATGCCAATGCTGCCGATCTTTTCGCCACGGGCTGCCGCCGCCGCAGCGGCCGCCCGCAGTCCCGCGAGCACCTCCGCGAACAAGGCGTCGAAGTCCCAGCGGAGGCCTCCGTCGCGCTCCACCACGCCGTTGGGGAAGCGGTGGACGGTTTCCAGCGCCACCCCGTCCCGGGACACGCGGCCCAGGATCACGCGCCCGGAGGAGGCGCCGATGTCGACCGCGGCAAACACCCCGCCGTCGGCATCGCCTGGCAACGTACTCACCGCAGGAAGGCTGCCGCCACCCCGGCGTCCACGGGGATGTGCAGGCCGGTGGTGTGGGACAGTTCGTTGCTGGTGAGCACGGCGGCTGCGTTAGCCACGTGTTCGGGCAGGACCTCGCGCTTGAGCAGGGTGCGCTGGGCGTAGTACTCGCCCAGCTTTTCCTCGTCCACGCCGTAGACCGCGGCGCGCTTGGCGCCCCAGCCGCCGGCGAAGATTCCGGAGCCGCGGACCACGCCGTCGGGGTTGATGCCGTTGACCCGGATGCCGTGCTCGCCCAGTTCGGCCGCGAGCAGGCGCACCTGGTGGGCCTGGTCTGCTTTGGTGGCGGAGTAGGCGATGTTGTTCGGGCCGGCGAACACGGAGTTCTTGGAGGAGATGTAGATGATGTCCCCGCCCATGCCCTGGGCGATCATGACTTTCGCCGCGGCCTTGGCCACCAGGAACGAGCCCTTGGCCATGACGTTGTGCTGCAGGTCCCAGTCCTTTTCGGTGGTTTCCAGCAGCGGCTTGGAGATGGACAGGCCGGCGTTGTTGACCACCAGGTCCACCCCGCCGAAGGCCAGGACCGCGGCGTCGATCGCGGCGGAAACCTGGGCTTCGTCCGTCACGTCGGCCTGGACACCAATCGCGACGTCGGCACCGCCAAGTTCCTCGGCGACCTTTTGTGCGTTCTCAAGGTTGAGGTCGGCAATGACGACACACGCGCCGTCGGACGCCAACCGGGTGGCGATGGCCTTGCCGATGCCCGACGCCGCACCGGTGACCAGCGCGATGCGGGTGGCGTGGGACTTGGGCTTGGGCATCCGGGCCAGCTTGGCTTCCTCCAGCGCCCAGTACTCGATGCGGAACTTCTCGGATTCCTCGATCGGGGCGTAGGTGGAGACGGCCTCGGCGCCGCGCATCACGTTGATGGCGTTGAGGTAGAACTCGCCAGCCACGCGGGCGGTCTGCTTGCTGGCGCCGAAGGAGAACATGCCCACGCCTGGCACCAGCACGATGGCCGGGTCCGCGCCGCGCAGGGCCGGGCTGTTTTCGTCCGCGTGCCGGTCGTAGTACGCCTGGTAGTCCTCGCGGTAGGCAGTGTGGAGTTCTGTGAGCCGTGAGATCGAGTCCTCGATGGAGGCGTCCGCGGACAGGTCCAGGATCAGCGGCTTGACCTTGGTGCGCAGGAAGTGGTCCGGGCAGGAGGTCCCCAGGCCGCCCAGGCGCGGGTGCTCCGCGGACTCCAGGAAGTCCAGGACGACGGCGTCATCGCTGAAGTGCCCCAGCTGCGGCTTGTCCGTGGAGGCCAGGCCGCGGATCACGGGTGCCAGGGCTGCGGCCTTGGCTTTCCGCTCTGCCTCGGGCAGGGCGCCGTAGCCGGGCAGCTTGGGCCCGAAGGGCTCGGCCTTGCCGTTGTCCCGGATGTACTTCTCGGCCTGCTCAATGATCCACAGCGAGTTCTGCTCGGCTTCTTCGCTGGTGGCGCCCCAGGCGGTGATGCCGTGGCCGCCCAGGATGGTCCCGATGGCCTGGGGGTTGGCGTCCTTGATCGCGGCGATGTCCAGGCCCAGCTGGAACCCGGGCCGGCGCCAAGGCACCCACACCACCTTGTTGCCGAAAATCTTGGTGGTCAGCGCCTCGCCGTCCACGGCCGTGGCAATGGCGATGCCGGAGTCCGGGTGCAGGTGGTCCACGTGGGCGGCGTCCACGAGGCCGTGCATGGCGGTATCGATCGATGGGGCGGCTCCGCCTTTGCCGTGCAGGCAGTAATCGAACGCGGCCACCATCTCGTCTTCACGCTCAACACCCGGGTAGACGTTCTTGAGCGCGTTGAGCCGGTCCAGCCGCAGCACCGCAAGGTTCCCGGCCTTCAGCGTGCCCAGGTCACCGCCGGAGCCCTTGACCCACAGCAGCTGGACGTCCTCGCCCGTCACGGGATCCTTGTCGGTGCCCTTTGCGGAGGTGTTGCCGCCGGCGAAGTTGGTGTTCCGCTTGTCCGCACCCAGGCGGTTGGAACGGGAAATCAGGTCTTCAACAGTCTTGTTCGTCATAGCTGAATCAGGCGCCCCATCCGGCTTGCTGGCCGCCCACGCGGTCCTCATTGATCTTCTTCTGGTAACCGCTGGCCTTGAAGGCGGCCAGCGGGTCCGCGGGCAGGCCGCGGGATTCACGCCACTCGGCCAGGATGGGCCGGACGTCGGTGTAGAAGGCATCGTTGAAGATGCCGTTGGCGGCCAGGACATCCCCGGCGCGCTGTGCTTCGGCCAGGGCTGCGGTGTCCACCAGCAGGGCACGGGCCGTCATTTCCTGCACGTTCAGCACCGAACGGATCTGGCCTGGGATCTTCTCTTCCAGGTTGTGGCACTGGTCCAGCATCAGCGCCACGCCCGAATCCTTGCCGTATCCTCCGCCCCGGATCACTTCGTGCATGATGCGGAACAGCTGGAACGGGTCGGCGGCACCCACGATCAGGTCGTCGTCGGCGTAGAAGCGGGAGTTGAAGTCGAAGGAACCCAGCTTGCCCAGGCGCAGCAGCTGCATCACGATGAACTCGATGTTGGTGCCCGGCGCGTGGTGGCCGGTGTCCAGGCAAACGAACGCCTTCTCCCCCAGGGCCAGGGTCTGGGCATAGGAGCTACCCCAGTCCGGCACATCGGTGTGATAGAACGCCGGCTCAAAGAACTTGTACTCCAGCACCAGGCGCTGCCCATCTCCCAGGGCCGCATAGATCTCCTGCAGCGACTCGGCCAGCCGGTCCTGGCGGCCGCGCATGTCATCCTGGCCCGGGTAGTTGGTGCCGTCCGCCAGCCAGATCTTGAGGTCCTGCGAACCCGTGGCGTGCATGATGTCGATGCACTCGAGATGGTGGTCGATGGCCCGGCGCCGGACGGCCGGGTTGGAAGAGGTGAGGGACCCGAACTTGTACTCGTCGTCCTGGAAGGTGTTGGAGTTGATGGTGCCCAGCCCCACGCCCAGGCCGGCCGCATACTCCTTCAGGGCCGAGTAGTCGTCCACCTTGTCCCACGGGATGTGCAGTGCCACGGTGGGGGCCAGGCCGGTCAGCTCGTGGACCTTGGCGGCGTCCGCCAGCTTCTCCTGGACCGTGCGCGGCGTGCCGGGCGTGCCGAAAACCTTGAACCGCGTACCCGAATTTCCATAGGCCCACGAAGGGACCTCGATGGCAAGCTCCCCGAGCCTGCCCAGCGCCGTTGCTACGTCATTCATGATGGTTCTTTCCGGTGTTGAGCGTCTGTCTGATGCGTTTGGTTGGTGCCCCGCTGCTGGAGCCTGCGTGCCGGCAGTTGCCTGCTGTTCCGGTGCCCCGGTGGTCCTGCGTCCTGCGTCCGGTCCTGCCCGTCAGCCTGCGGGGTGCTGTGCCGCCAGCTGGCTGTCCAGGTTGAAGACTTCCTCCAGCACCTGGAACCCTTCGTCGGGAGCCTGGCCGGAGTCCTCGAAAAGGGTTGCCATCTCAGCCTGCCAGCGGGCGTTCACGTCCGTCAGGGCCATGCGGGCACGGACGGCGTCAAAGTCGTCGCACTCCACGTACCCCACCAGGAGCCCGTCCCCACCCAGGAACAGGGAGTAGTTGTGCCAGCCTGCCTCCTTGAGGGCGTCAAGCATTTCCGGCCACACTGCGGCGTGCCTGCGCCGGTATTCATCGATCAGCGCCGGCTGGACCGAGGAACGGAAACACACCCTCATGCGGACACCCCTCAAACTTCATAAAGTTTTGAATCGTTTCATTGGTACGATTCAAAGTACTCTTGGATTTGAGCAGGTGTCAAGCAATGGCAGAAACTTTTGATTTCCCGCGCGGTAGCTCCCGCAGTGGGAATGTCGGCACGGAGAATCGATGAACCGCACAGCCAGTATCAAGGACGTGGCCACCCACGCGGGCGTGGCCGTGGGGACGGTGTCCAATGTCCTCAACTATCCCGACCGGGTGTCCGACCGGACGAAGGAACGGGTCCTGCGCTCCATCGACGAACTGGGGTTTGTCCGCAACGATGCCGCCCGCCAACTCCGTGTTGGCCACAGCCGCACGATCGGACTCATTGTCCTGGACGTCGGCAACCCGTTCTTCACCTCGGTGGTCCGCGCGGCGGAGGACGCCGCGGCGCTGCAGGGAAGCGCCGTCCTGCTGGGCGACAGCGGCCACAACGCCGGCCGGGAGGGGAACTACATTGACCTCTTCCAGGAGCAGCGCGTGCAGGGCCTGCTCATCTCCCCGGTGGGTGATGTAACGGAAAGGCTGGACCTCCTCCGCGAGCGCGGCGTGCCAACGGTCCTGGTGGACCGGCTGGCTGACGAGTCCAAGTTCAGCTCGGTTGCCGTGGATGACGACGCCGGCGGGTACTTGGCTGCCCGGCACCTGCTGGACACCGGCCGCCGTCGGCTGGCTTTTGTTGGCGGTCCCACGTCCATCCGGCAGGTCGCGGACCGGCTCCAGGGAGCCCAGCGGGCCGTGAAGGAGGAGCCGGACGCCAGCCTCGAGGTGCTGGATGCGGAAGGGCAGACCGTCCTGGCTGGGCGCAGCGTGGGCGACATGCTGGTGGAGCGTGGGCGGACTGAACTGCCCGAGGGGATTTTCTGCGCCAACGACCTCCTGGCCCTGGGCGTCATGCAGTCGCTCACCATGACGCACACGTTCCGGATCCCCGAGGACGTGGCGTTGATTGGCTATGACGACATCGACTTTGCCGTCTCCGCGGTGGTTCCCCTGTCCTCCATCCGCCAGCCCACCCAGCTGCTGGGCCGGACGGCCATCGAACTGCTGTCCGAAGAGGTGGAGTCCCAGAATCCCGTCCACCGGTCTGTGGTGTTCACGCCGGAGCTGGTGGTCCGGCAGAGCACGGCCGCGCCGGGCGCCGGCTGATCAGCCGGGCGCTCTACTTTCCCGTCTGCTGCAGCCACTTCATGGATTCGTCCCGGGACGTGAAGAAGCGGGTGGGGCAGGGCGGATTGTGGACGCCGAGGAAGAAGTTGGCGATGATCCGGTCCACAGGGCTCGACCCAAGCAGGGCAATGCGGTTGGCGGCGCACGGGATGGAGAACACTGAGCGCGCCTGGATGCTGACGTTTTCCGTGGTGGCCATGTCCACGAGCATCGGATAGTTGCCGTCCCCTGCTATGCGGTTCACCGCAGCCATCGCCGCCTGCGCATCCTCGACTTCTATCCGGACTTTGGGCTCCCACATGAGGTGGATGACGCCGTCCGCGCTCAGTTCCACGGTTCCCTTGCCGCCGTCGACCATTACGGGCTCCATACCCCGCCTCCCTCCAGTGGGCAGTTCCTCAACCCCTCTATCTTGCACCAGCACCGGAGCGCCCAGCCGCCGGCCGGCCGCTCTCCCACCTCACGTGCTGCCCACGGCCAGCTTAACTCATCAGCATACTTACTAATACGTTGGTCGATGTGCCCGTGGCCTGGATCACGTTCCTACGCCGCGCGTCGCGGCCCGCGAGGGCTGCATCTGAAATGCACTGCATTTGAAATAAACAGTTCCGCCGGGGTTCTCCATGGGGGCGGAATGCCGGGGGATTCATTGCGCCGCAACCCGGCGCTGAAAGGATTTACCGAAAATGCGAACCAAGGTCTCAGCCTCTGTCACCGCCATTGCCCTCTCCGGCGCCATGCTCTTCGGCATGGCAGGCCCGGCGACGGCAGCAGCACCCGCGGCTCCTTCTGCCGCGTCCCAGTCATCACAAGCAGCCAACGTCACTGGAAGCATCAACCAGACCATTGACGGTGTGGGTACCTTCGTCGGCTCGTTTACGCCGTCCAATTTCAGCGTCCAGGACGGCCGGCTGACCGTCACCGGCTTGGTGCAGGGCACCCTCACCGATCTTGCCGGCGTGGCCACTCCGGTGAGCCAGACCGTGACCACCACGGCTGCTGCGGCCCCCACCACCAACGCCGCGACGGCCGCAGGAGGCGGTTGCGACATCGTGAACCTGGTCCTCGGGCCGCTGCACCTGGACGTCCTGGGGCTCAATGTCGACCTGAACCAGGTTGTCCTGGACATTGTTGCGCAGTCGGGGGCGGGCAAACTCGTCGGCAACCTTCTGTGCGCGGTCACCGGGCTCCTTGACGGCGGCAATGGCCTCAGCGGCCTGGCGAACCTGCTCAACCGGCTGCTGGGACTCTAGTTTTACGGTAGTTCAACAAGCGGCTATTGCAGCGACACGATGGGCGGCCCTCCGGGGCCGCCCATCTTCTCTTTGGTGCTACAGCTTTGTGACCACGAGGTTGCGGTAGGCTGCCCGGAACGGGGCCATCTGCCGGAAACCAATCCGGCCGCCGCCGAGCACCTTCGACGACGGATCCTGCCATTCGAAGAGCAGCAGCCCGTTGATGGAAAACGCTGCCAGGGGCCCGTCCTTCACCAGTTCCAGGCGGTAGAAGTCCGTGGCGTCCTCCGCGGGCGGCAACGGGTCCGCGCCCTGCGCCACCAGTTCGAAACCCGCGCTCTTGCGCAGGTTGCAGGTGCGGAACGCCCGCTCAGACGGGTATTTGTGCCGGAAATAGGAGACGTGCAGGGCGTCAATGTCGCCCGAATGGTACTGCGGGTAGTGGCCCGTCCTGGGCGCGAGGGCCGGACTGAAGAGGTCCTGCCCGCGGCGTCCGGTGGCCGCGAAGAACAGCATGGCCAGGCCTGGCTCGGCCAGCGGCCGGAACTCCCAGCTGATGCGGATGCCGTCCGGAAATTCCACCGGGCACCACAACGTCCAGTGCGCGTGGTCGCCGAACTCCTGGTCGTCCAGCGCGCCGGACAGCTCCAGGGCACCCTCGTGGCTGTCGTGGCGCAACGGTCCTTCCGCTACCCATCCAGTCACATCCCCGGGCCCAGCCAGCGGGTTGCTGTAGAGGACCCGCTCCTTAACCGCTGCGGCCCCCATTAGGCGCGTCCCGCCGTCGTCCTCATTGCCTTGGTACTGGCCGGCTCCGCGATGCCAGCCGGCCCGTACCCCTGCCCGCGCAGCTGCCGGGCCACCTCCCCGGCCACCAGCGAAGCACCGTGCCGGGAGAAATGCGTATTGTCGGCCAGGCCACCGGGCCAATGCGCGTGCTCGCCCGGCGCAAAGTGGCAGAAGAGCTCCCTGGATCCTTCCCGGCCCAGCCGGAGATAAAGGTGCCGGGTCCACGCGTTGAGGTCCACCACGGGGACCCCGAGCTCCTGGCCCAGTTCACGGACCACCTCCGGATAGTCCTCCAGGCTCTCTGCAAGGACGTCCGACGACGGTCCCTCGCCCGGGTGCCCGCCGCCCAGGAAGTGCCGGCGCTCCACGGAGGTGCACAGCACCGCCGCCGCGCCCCGGGCGCCCACCTCCCCCACCATGGTTCGCAGGTTGGCCGCGTAACCGGTGCGGGCGGCCAGGTGCGGCTTCTTCTGGTCGTTGTGGCCGAACTGGATGAGCACGGCGTCGCCCGGGCCTGCTGCGGTGAGCAGCTCCGCCCAGAGCCCCTCCGTGCGGAACGATTCGGTGTCGGCGCCGCCCTTGGCGAAGTTGTGTACCGTTCCCCACGTGAAGATGAGGGGTGCCAGCTGCGCTCCCCAACCGCTCATGGGGAACTCGTGCGTGGGACAGTTGGCAACGGTGGAGTCTCCGGCCAGCAGGATTTTCATAGTGGTTCTTTTCCTTTGATGCCCGCGGGCAGGGTCATCCTTTGACGGAGCCGATGAGCATGCCCTTGGCGAAGTGCTTCTGCAGGAACGGGTAAAAGATGAGGATGGGCAGGGTGGCCACCACGATCACCGCGAACTTGATCCCCTGTTCCGGCGGGATGTAGTTGGGGTCAACGTTGCCCGTGCCCAGCAGGTCCGAGGCCGCTGTGACCTGGCGCAGGTACATCTGGAGGGTCCACTTGGAGTTGTCGCTCAGGTAGAGCAGGGGCGACATGAAGTCGTTCCAGATTCCCACGGCGTAGAACAGCGCGAAAGTGGCCAGGACCGGCTTGGACAGGGGCAGCAGGATCCGCCACAGGATCCCGATCTCGGTGGCGCCGTCCATCTTGGCCGATTCCTCCAGTTCGGCAGGGAGTTCCTGGAAGAAGTTCTTGATGATGATCAGGCTGAACGGGTTGATGGCCGCGGGCAGGATCAGGGCCCAGTAGGAGTTGAGCAGGCCCAGGTCCTTGACCAGCAGGAAGGTGGGGATCATGCCGCCGGAGAAGACCATGGCAAAGACCACCAGGGACAGGATGGCGTTCCTGCCCCGCAGGGTTTTCTTGGCCAGCGGGTAGGCCATGGTCACGGTGAAGGCCAACTGGACCAGCGTGCCCACCGCGGTGACCAGGATGGTGGTCACCAGGGCGCGCACGAACGCCGGGGTGGCGAAGATGTATTCGTAGGAGCCCAGGGTGAACTGTTCGGGCCAGACGAAGAATGCCCGGCGCGTGATTTCTGCTTCGGTGGCAAACGATCCGGCGAAGACGTACACGAAGGGCAACAGGGTGATGAGGCCGATCAGGGACAGGAAGACGTAGTTGGCGGCGTCAAAGATCCGGCCGCTGCGGGTGTTGTGGATTTTCATGGCTAGAACAGTCCGCTCTGGTTGAATCGCTTGGCCAGCCAGTTGGTGCCGAAGATCAGCACAATGCCCACCAGGGATTTGAACAGGCCCACGGCGGTGGAGTAGCTGTAGGCGCCCTGGGTGATGCCCACGAAGTAGACGTACGTGTCAAAGACGTCCGCCACCTCACGGTTGAGCGCGTTGGTCATCAGGTAGATCTGTTCGAACCCGGTGTTGAGCATCTGCCCGATGGCCAGGATCAGCATCACGATGATCGTGGAACGGATCGCCGGAAGCGTGATGTGCCAGACGCGCCGGAACCGGCCGGCGCCGTCGATGATCGCGGCCTCGTACTGGTCCTGGTCCACGGTTGAAAGGGCGGCCAGGAAGATGATGGTGCCCCACCCGGTGTTCTTCCAGATCTCCTGCAGCACGATCAATGGCCGGAACCAGGCAGGATCTGACAGGAAGTCGATGTGCGTGCCCATGGCGTTGTTCAGGAACTGGAACAGCGGCCCGATGTCCAGGGCAAACAGCAGGAAGCTCAGCGACGCCACGATGGTCCAGGACAGGAAGTGCGGGATGTACACCAGCGTCTGGACCGTGCGCTTGAGGATGGACAGCCGGACCTCGTTCAGCAGCAGCGCCAGGATGATGGTCAGCGGGAAGGCCACCCCGAGGTTCAGGAAGGCAAGGATCAGGGTGTTGCCCAGCAGCCGGGGGAAGTCCGGGTTGGCGAAGAAGTCTTCAAAGTTGCGGAACCCCACCCAAGGGCTGCCGTTCACGCCCAGGAACGGCACGTAGTCCTTGAAGGCGATGGTGACCCCGTACATGGGGGCGTAGCGGAACACCGCGAAGTACACCACGCCGGGCAGCAGCAACAGGTACAGCCATTTGTAGTGGGCGAAATGGACGGAGAACCTGCCCCCGTTCCGGGGAGCGGGCGCGGTCCTGCGCGTCCGCTCCCCGGCGAGGGTGTCGATGACAGGGGCTGCCATTTACTTGTTGTCCTGCCAGAGCTTGTTGATTTCTTCCTTGACCTTGTTGCCGCCGCTGGTGTCCCACAGCTTGATGGCATCCTTGAGGCCCTGTTCGTCGATCTGTCCGGCCAGGTACTTGATCCGCGCGTCGGCCACGATGTTGTCCAACTGGGCACCCTTGGCCACGTAGGTGGCTGAAACGTAGGGCGCTGCCGGGTTGTAGACGGCGCTCTTGAGGTCTTCGGCCATGACGTCGGTGCGCTTGTCGAAGACCCGCTGTTCGTAGTCGGAGGCCTGCTTCACGGGGTAGAACTGGTTGCCGGCAACGTTCATGCCCAGCTGGGCGTAGCTCTTAATGTCGGTGGTGACGGCCTTGCCCTCCGGCGTCTCCGGCTTGATGGTGGCCGCCTTGCCGGCCTCCACCGTGAAGTTCACGCCCTCGATGCCGTTGTTCAGCAGGACCGCAACATCCTTGCCGTTCATGGTGTTGAGGAAGGCCAGGACCTTGTCCAGTTCAGCCTCGCTCTTGACGCTGGCCTTGGGGATGGCAAGGAAGCCTGAGTAGCCGTCGGTGGGGTGGGCGCGCAGTTTGCCGTCCGGGCCTTCGAGGTTGCCCACGAAGCCCACCTTGTCCTGGAAGTTGGCGGGGTCTGCCTGCTTGAAAAGGTTGATGAGCACGCTCACGCGGGAATCGACGTCGACGATGATGCCGCCCTTGCCATTGAAGAACGGCTCGTTCCACTTCGTGCTGTCAAAGGTGGCGAAGTCCGGGTTGATGAGCTTTTCGTCAACCATCTTCTTGATGAACCGGTCTGCCTCGAGGAACTCGTCGGTCTCGAAGCTGGGAATGAGCTTCCCGTCCCGCTCCGTCCAGCGGTTCCCGGCGCCGTACCATTCCTCGATCAGGTCGTAAGGGCTGTTGGTGCCCAGCGCACCCCACTTGGGGATGGTGATGCCGTAGGTGTCATTGACGCCGTTGCCGTCCGGATCCTGCTCGGTGAAGGCCTTTGCCACCTTGTACAGGTCCTCCGTGGTCTTAGGCGGCTGCAGGCCCAGCTTGTCCAGCCAGTCCTGCCGGAACATGACGGCCGCGCGCATCGGGGAGCGGCCCCGGAAAACGCCGTACACCTTGCCGTTGACGCTGGCGTTCTTCTGGATGTCCGGGAAAGTGGTCTTGAGGTTGGGGTACTTGTCCAGTTTGTCGGTGAGGTCCCAGAACGCGCCCGCCTGGGCGTTCTTGACGAAGCCGGGTGTTTTGCCCTGGATCACCATGACCTGCGGGATGTCGGATCCCGCCAGCGTGATGTTGGTCTTGTCCTCGTAGGAGGCGTTCGGCGCCCAGTTGATCTTGACCTGCTTGCCCGTGAGCTCCTCCAGCTTCTTCTGGACTGCACCGTCCGCTGCGGGCGGCTGGGCCTCCAGGAACGGGGCCATGATGGACACCGAAGTGAGGTCCGCGGCCGGGGCGTCCCCGCCACTGCAGGCCGTGAGGGACAGCGCCGTGGCAGTTACGACGGCGGCGGCCAGGGAGAGTTTGCGATGGATCATATTTCGTCCTTTTCCACTTCTTTGGGGTTTGTTGGGCTGGCTGGCCCACGGTTTTGATACGTTTCATTCCTGCGTCCGCACAAGGTTGCGCCTACCGGAAGCAACCAGGGCGGCGAAGGATGTCAGGCGGCGGGAGCCCCTTGGAGGGCGGTGCGCGCGGCAGGCTCCCCCCGCCGCGGCCACCGACTGGTCATTGGCCGCGAAGAAGCGGTCACACAACCAGCCGGTGAGGTAGAGCCAGGCCCCGATGCTGAAGAATGGAACCAGGCCCGGAAGGCAACTGCTGGCATAAAGTACCGCGGCGGAGACAAAGAGCAGGATGACCGTTCCCGCCAGGTGCCGCACAGCGAACCGGGACGACATCAGCAGGTACTGGGGCAAGGTCAGCTCGTACCGGGCATACATCGGGAACACGTAGCAAACGGCCCCCGCCAGGAAGACTGCGGCAACAAGGATGCCGACGGCCATGAACTGCGCCAGGACTCCCCTGCCTCCGGAAAAATAGTTCCAGTTCAGGACAAGGGCCGCCGCAATGGCCATGACCGGGAGGGCCAGGGCGTTGGCCCGGACAAAGTTGCGGAAGTATGCGGAGGCAAACTCCCGCAGCAGCGGAACAGCATTGCCTGCAGCCCGCTTGCGCACCGCAATCTGTGCCGCGGCGGTGGCCGGGCCCGCACCAAAGATGCCAAAACCCAGCAGGGTAAAGGCAATCCACAGCAGGTTCAGGCCGGCAATCCATACGACCGTGTCAAAAAATGAGTAGGCGCGCGCACTGAAGGTCCCGGACAGCATGGCACGGCTCCCTTCTGTTCTCCATCGTTGCAGAGGCGAAGCGGAAAGTGCCCCGCATCACGCTGGTAATCGGTTTCTCGAAAATGTAGACCCGCCGCCCGTCCTCGGTCAAGCCGAATTTTGAATCGTTACATAGCTGGACTGGGGCCGCCTCTTTGCCGCACACTAAAAGGTGGAAAGCGCTTGCTGCCTCGACGCTCGCGCACATGATGCCGGCGCCCCCAAGGCAGGTGCCAGTGGCCAGAACGGAGATCCATGAAAACGGCAACGGAAGCCGCCGGCAGCGCCGCCGCAGCTTCAGCAACAGCCCCGGCACGGGTTGCACTGGTGGGAGTGCACGGCTTCGGCACCCACCATCTGCGGAACCTCCAGCGCCTGCAGGCTGCAGGCAGTGTCAGCCTGGTCGCCGTGGCGGACCCGCAGCCGCCGGCACCCGGCACCCTCCCGCCGTCGGCCGCCGTCTACCCGGGGCTCGGGGAGCTCCTCACCGCTACCCGGGACCTGGACCTGGTCATCGTGGCCACCCCCATCCAGACGCATGCCCCGCTGGCCCTGGCCGCCCTGGCCACTGACGCTGAGCTGTACCTTGAAAAGCCACCTGTCGCCTCCCTGGCCGACTTCAACCGGTTGCGCACGGCAGCCGCCGGGTCAGGCCGCGGGGTGCAGATCGGCTTCCAGAGCCTCGGCTCGCACGCGCTTGGAGCCATCGAAGAACTGCTCGCCGCCGGGACCATCGGAACACTGGAGGGCATCTCCGCCACCGGCCGGTGGGTCCGGGACAGGGCCTACTACACGCGCTCGCGCTGGGCAGGAAAACGCAGCATCAACGGCGTGGATGTGGTGGATGGCGTGGCCACCAACCCGTTGGCGCACGCGGTGGCAACCGCCCTCCGGATTGCGGGGGCGCGCACCACAGCAGACCTCGCGTCCGTGGAAACCGAGCTTTACCGGGCCAATGACATCGAGTCCGATGACACCTCCGTGATCCGGATCCGCACCGCAGCGGGCCTGCCCATCACCTGCGCCCTGACCATCTGTGCCCCGGAATCCGTTGAACCGTACGTCACCCTGCAGGGTTCGGCCGGCACGGCTGTGTTCCACTACACCGAGGACCGCCTGACGGTGGAGTCGGCGGCCGGCCGCACGGAGGAAACCTTCGCCCGGGACGACCTGACGGAGAATCTCCTGGCCCACCGCGGCCACGGCGTTCCGCTTACCAGCAGCCTGGCGGACAGCGGAGCCTTCATGCTGGTGCTGGAAGCCATCCGGACCGCACCGCCGCCCGCCCCCATCGATCCCGCCTGCGTCCACTGGGAAGGCGAAGGAGACGCTGCGCATGCCGTGGTGGTGGGCATCGAGGAAGCCCTGGAGCGCGCGGGCCGGCAGCATGCCACGTTCAGCGAGATTGGGCTCCCCTGGGCTGTGGCCGCGCCGGTGGTCTTCGACATCCCTGCGTCCTGATGCGCTTCAGGACCCGGCGGCGCAGCCAGCCGCCGGGTCTTTCACTCCCGCGCAGCAACCCTCCGGCGCCGTCCATGGCGCCACAGGAGCAGGCCCACCACGGCCGCGGAGAGCATGCCCAGTCCACCGGTGGCCACCAGCCCGGTCCGGACGCCGAATTGTTCGGTCAACCAGCCCGCCAGGAGGCCGCCGCAGGCGTGGCCGCCCAGCAGGAGCGGAAGGTACAGGGCCATCACCCGGCCGCGGATGGCAGGCCCGGCCTCGAGCTGGACGGCCGTGGCTGCGCTGGTGAGGAACAGCAACGTCATGATGCCCACCACCGCCAGCATCGCCACAAACAACACCAGGGTGGGCATCAGGGCGGCCACCAGCTGGGACAGGCCAAAAAGGCCCGCGGCGGCCACAATGCCCCTGCGCCCCATGGTCCCCAGCCGGGCTGCCAGGAGGGCACCGGCCAGGGCGCCGCCGGCGCTGACCATGTTGAAGAGGCCAAAGCCCTCCACGCCGTTGTGCCACACTTCCTGGGCGAAGGCCGCGAGGACCACCGGCCCGTTCATGCCGAAGGCGCCCAGCAGGCCGGCCAGCAGGATGAGTAGCAGCAGGCGCGGGCGTTCACGGACGTAGCGGAAGCCGGCAAGCACCTGCCCGCGGCCCCGCTCGGCGGGTGTGCCAGGATGCAGTTCGTGCGGCCGGATGGCGGCGATCAGGACCAGCACCACCAATCCAATCAGTGCGTTTGAGGCGAAGGCGGCGGCCGGCCCTGCCTGTGCGATCAGCACGCCGCCCACCGCGGGGCCGGCCATGGCACCCAGCTGGGCGAGGGCGTTGTTCAGTCCGATGGCGGGACGCAGGGCGGCGTCGCCCACTACTTCATTGACGAAGACCTGGCGGGTGGGCTGGTCCACCGCCGCGGTGATGCCCAGCGCCATGCAGCTGGCGTAAACAACCCAGACAGTAATGGTGCCGCTTGCAGCCCAGGCCGCCAGTCCAAGGCCGAGCAGCACAATGACGGACTGGCACACCATCATGATCCTGCGCTTGGGGAAGATGTCCACCATCAGTCCGGCAAGCGGCCCCACCACGAGCATGGGCAGGAACTGAAGGGCGACGGCGGCCCCCACCGCGGCCGGGCTCCCCGTCAGTTGCAGCACCAGCCAGTCCTGCGCCAGCCGCTGCATCCAGACGCCAAGGCTGCCGGCGAGCTGCATGCCCAGAAAGAGCCGGTAGTTGTGTTGCTTAAGGGGGTGGTACCAGCGCGGCTGGCTGATACCCGGGCGCGCAGACGGTGCGGGACGGGTGCGGCGGGACGGCACGGTCAGCGTCGGGCGCGGCTGGAGCGCAGTTTCACTGCGGCGGCGGCAAGGATCAGGGTACCGGGGACCACGACGAACAGCGCGGCGAGCATCCAGACAAACACCACGGCGCAGAACAGGGCGGCCGCCAGCAGCAGCGACCCCGTCCAATCACGCAGGGAGATGTCCTTGCCCACCTGGAAGGCCTGGTGCCAGGTGTCCTTGCCCATGGCGCCTGAAGCCGTGGCGTCGGACCAGGCGGACGCGCTGCGCAGCAGCAGGACGGCGCCGCAGCCGGCGAGTATCAGCGTGGCCGGGAGGACCACTTCGCGGCCCGGCAGCTGCCCCACCCATGCGAGCAGGAGGTTGAGGACAATCACGACGCCGGCTCCCGTCGTCGTGATTCCCAGCTTCCAGCTGCCCGGCAGGGCAGCCCTGAACAGGCCCCACAACCCCCTGACGGAATCGTCCCTGCCATTGAGGTGACGTTCAAGGTGGGCGGTCCCGGCCGCGTAGGCGGCCGGGATGGTGGCCAGCGGTATGGACAGCACCAGCACCAGCACCCCCGTCAGGAGGGTTTCGGAGAACAGTGCAAACCGGTTCACCGGGATTGGCTCGTGGCCTGGGGCGGATGTGGTGCTGTCCATGACGCTCATCTTCCTTTTCCTAGCCCTTCAGTCCCTGGGTGGAGACGCCTTCGACGATGTAGCGCTGGAAGATCAGGAAGAAGATCAGCACGGGCAGCAGGGCCAGGACGGACATGGCGATCATGGCGCCGTAGTCGGAGGACTGGGTCTGGTCCACGAACAGCCGCAGGGCCAGCGGCAGCGGGTACTTGTCCGGGGTGTTCAGGTACAGCAGCGGGCCCAGGAAATCGTTCCAGCTCCAGATGAAGGAGAAGATGGAGGTGGAGATGAGGGCCGGCTTCATCAGCGGCAGCATGATGGATCCGAAGATCCGCGCATGCCCCGCACCGTCGATCCTGGCGGCTTCATCCAGTTCCGCGGGCAGGCCGCGCATGAACTGGACCATCAGGAAGACGAAGAACGCGTCCCCGGCCAGGAACTTGCCGATCAGCAGCGGGACGTAGGTATCCACCAGGCCCAGCTGCTGGAAGATGATGTACTGCGGGATGATCACCACGTGGAAGGGCAGCAGCAGGGTGGCGATCATCATGCCGAAGAACAGGCTGCGGCCGGGGAAGTTGATCCGGGCGAACGCGTACGCCGACACGCTCGCGGACAGGATGGTCCCGACGACGGCGCCGAGGGCCAGGATCAGCGAGTTGGTGAAGAACTGCAGGGTGGACACCCCGCCGATCCCCTCCATGGCGGTCACGAAGTTATCAAAGCTGAAGTTGTTTGACCACAGCGACGTGTTCTGGCCGCCGATCTCCGAGTTGGGCTTGAAGGAGGAGGCGATCATCCACAGGCCGGGATAGAGCACGATGGCAGTGAGGACAAGGGCCACCAGGTGGAAGATGGCGCTCTTGGCCCGTTTGGCCCCCATCGACTCGGATTTCGGATTGTAGGCCGGGGCGGCGGCGTCCGGTGTGGACTGTGTTGGCGTTGCCGTGGTTGTCATTTTGAATCACCGCTGTAGTGGACCCAGGACTTGGACGTGCGGAAGAAGATCAGCGTGATGATGCCCACCACGATCACCAGCAGCCACGCCATGGCAGAGGCGTAGCCCATCCGGAAATCGCTGAAGCCCCGCAGGTACAGGTAGAGGGTGTAGAAGAGGGTGGATCCGGCGGGGCCGCCGTCACCGTTGGAGATGATGTAGGCCGACGCGAAGATCTGGAACGCGTGGATGGTTTCCATGAGGAGGTTGAAGAAGATCACCGGGGAGAGCATGGGCCAGGTGATGTTGAAGAACTTGCGCACCGGGCCGGCACCGTCCATCGACGCTGCCTCGTACAGCTCACCGGGGATCTGCTTGAGGCCGGCCAGGAAGATCACCATCGGGGCGCCGAACTGCCACACGGTCAGGAGAATGAACATCGGCATGGTCATCGAGGGGTTGCCCACCCAGCCGCCAAGGTTGATCCCGAAGAAGGACAGGCCCTGGTCCACCGGGCCGGAATCGCCGAACATGGCCTTCCAGACGATGGCGATGGAGACGGACGCACCGATCAGGGACGGGGCGTAGAAGGCAGAGCGGTAGAAGCCCTGGCCGCGGCGCTTGCTGTTCAGCAGCATGGCCACCGCCAGCGCCGCCGCGAGCTTCAAGGGCGTACCGAACACCACGTAGCCCACGGTCACGCCCACGGACTGCAGGAAGCGTTCGTCCTGGAACAGGGTGGTGTAGTTGTCCAGTCCGATCCACTTGGGCGGCTCGAACAGGTTGTAATTGGTGAAGGACAGGTACAGCGAGGAAATCATCGGCCCCACCGTGAGGGCAATGAATCCCAGCAGCCAGGGCAGCAGGAAGGTATAGCCGGCGCGGGCATCCGAGCCCCGCTGCCGCGACTTGCGCGGCAGCGGGGAACCGGACGACGCCGGGCGCCTGCTCAGGGTTGGGGTTTGAGTCACGAGATCATTCCGTCAGTGGTAAAACCAGGGTGGAAGGGCATGGCGCCGGATCAGGCGTTCTGCTTGATGAGGTCTTCGGCTTCCTTGAACCACGCGTCGACGGCCCCGTCAACCGTGACCTTGCCGTAGTTGAGGTCGGAGGCGATCCGGCCGAACGACGCTTCCAGCGTGCCGAAGCCAACGATGGGCGGCTCCGGAGCGTCCTTGAGGTACTGCGCAATTGATTTCTCGTAGTCCACCACGAGCTTGTCGGCGCCTTCGAACGTGGTGCCATCCCGCTGGGTCTTGGAAGCCGGAACGCCGCGGGAGGTCTTGAAGATCTGGCCTACTTCGGGGTCGTTGACCATGAAGTCGATGAAGCGGGCGGCGGCGTCCTTGAACTTGGTCTTGGCACTGGCCACCATCAGCATGGAGGGCTTCAGGAACAGGCCCAGGTTGTTCGGGTCGTCCGACGGCACCGGAACAAGCTTGAGTGATTTGGCCCCGCTGTCGGCCAGGTAGCCCGCCATGAAATTGTCCCAGGTAACCTCAGAGGCTGTGACGTTGGAACCGAAAGGGGACTTGGGCTTGAGCTGGGTTACCCTGTCTTCCGGGACGAGGGCCTGCGTGCCGCGAAGCTTCGAGTTGAGGTTCCACCAGGTCTTCAGGTCGTCCTTGCTGAAACCAAGCTTCCCATCGCCGTTGAAGGCCTGGATGTTCTTCTGGCGGAGCCAGATGTTGAACTGCCACCACACGCCCGTGAAATCCGTGGAGCCGAACAGGGTCCCGTTGCCCTTGTCCCCGACTTCCTTCAGGAATGCCTGGTATTCCGACCAGGTCCAGCTGCCGTCCGGCTCGGCAATACCCAGGGATGCCAGCTTGGCGGGGTCGTAGTAGACCGCGAAGGCGTTGGTGCTGGTGGGGATACCGTAAGTCTTGCCCTTGATCTGGCCCGAAGGCAGGAGCGATTTTTCGAAGGCGTCAGTGTTGATCTTGACCGTGCCCAGGTCCAGGAGCTGGTTGCGCTGGCCGTAGTCCCGCAGGTAGGACAGGTCCCACTGCATGACGTCGGGAAGACCGCCGCCGGCGGCCTCGGTGGCGCGCTTCTGCCAGTAGCCGGCGAAGTCCGTGAAGTTGCCGTTGACCTTGATGTCCGGGTTCTTCGACTCGAAGAGGGCAATGGCCTTGCGGGTGCGCTCGGCGCGGTCGTCGTTGCCCCACCAGGTGTAGTTGATGGTGACGGGTTTGTCGGCGGATCCGGTCTGTCCGGAAGAGCTGGATCCGTTCCCACAGGCCGACAGGGCTGCGGCAGATGCGGTGCCGATGGCCACGGTTGTGAGGAAATGCCTTCTATTGATCACGGGAGCCTCCTTGCTCGATGTGTGTTGCCCTTCCGCTCTGCCTACAACGCGAGTAGTGAGCTGGCTTACACGGCTTCTGAAACGATACAATATCGGCATTCCCGGAATTGGGCAAGCGTTTTCCAAACGTCTGACCAATGGCCCCGTTCCGCCTTGCGAGCAGACAAAGGAGTCACATGACACAGCAGGAAACCAGCTCCCCTTCGAGCGTTTGGAACAGGGTTGAGGGCCTGGCCTTCGGTGGTGATTACAACCCCGAGCAGTGGCCGGTGAGCGTCCGGCTGGAAGATCTGGACCTCATGCGGGAAGCGGGCGTGAACTTCCTCAGCGTGGGGATTTTCTCCTGGGCGCTGCTGGAACCCTCCGAGGGACGGTATGACTTCGGGTGGCTGGACGAAGTGATGGACAACCTCGCAGGGATCGGCGTGAAGGTGGCCCTGGCCACCGCCACCGCTGCTCCCCCCGCCTGGCTGGTCCGCAAGCACCCGGAGATCCTGCCCGTCACGGCTGACGGGACCGTGCTGGGACCGGGCTCGCGGCGGCACTACACGCCGTCGTCGTCCGTGTACCGCCGCTACGCCGCGGGCATCACGCGCGTTTTGGCCGAACGGTACAAGGACCACCCCGCGCTGGCTTTATGGCACGTGGACAACGAACTGGGCTGCCACGTCTCGGAGTTCTACGGGGAGGAGGACGCCGCCGCCTTCCGTGCCTGGCTGGAGCGCCGGTACGGGAGTGTCGATGCTCTCAACGCCTCCTGGGGCACGGCGTTCTGGTCCCAGAACTACGGTTCGTTCGATGAAATCCTGCCGCCGTCGGTGGCGCCGTCCACGCTGAATCCGGGCCAGCAGCTGGACTTCCAGCGCTTCAATTCCTGGGCGCTGATGGACTACTACCGCGAACTCGTGGCGGTGCTGCGGGAAGTGACACCCGGCATTCCGTGCACCACCAACCTAATGGCCTCCAGCGCCACCAAGTCCATGGACTACTTCGACTGGGCCAAGGACCTGGACGTCATCGCCAATGACCACTACCTGGTGGCGGCGGACCCCGAACGGCACGTGGAACTCGCGTTCAGCGCGGACCTTACCCGCGGCATTGCGGGCGGCGACCCGTGGATCCTGATGGAACATTCGACGTCGGCCGTGAACTGGCAGCCCCGCAACCAGCCCAAGATGCCCGGTGAGATGCTGCGCAACTCCCTGGCGCACGTGGCCCGCGGGGCCGACGCCGTGATGTTCTTCCAGTGGCGCCAAAGCTTCGCGGGCTCGGAGAAGTTCCACTCCGCCATGGTGCCGCACGGCGGACGGGACACCCGCGTGTGGCGCGAGGTGGTGGACCTCGGCGCCGCGCTGAAGCGGCTGGAACCGGTGCGCGGTTCCAGGGTGCAGGCCCGCGCCGCCATTGTTTTCGACTACGAGGCGTGGTGGGCCGGCGAGATCGATTCGAAGCCCAGTATCGACGTGAAGTACCTGGACCTGCTGCGGGCGTTCCACCGCGCCCTGTTCCTCCGCGGGATTTCCGTGGACATGGTGCATCCGTCTGCTTCGCTGGATGGGTATGACCTGGTGCTGGTGTGCACGCTGTATGCGGTTTCGGATGGGAACGCCGCCAACATCGCTGCTGCCGCCGCTGCCGGTGCCACGGTGCTGGCGAGCTACTTCAGCGGGATCGTGGACATGCAGGACCACGTGCGGCTGGGCGGTTATCCCGGGGCGTTCCGCGACCTTTTGGGGGTGCGCGTGGAGGAGTTCCACCCCCTGCTTGCCGGGTCGCAGCTGAAGCTCAGTGACGGGACGGTCTCCTCGGTGTGGAGCGAGCATGTCCATCTGGCCGGCGCGGAGGCGGTGCAGACCTTTACCGGGTACCCGCTGGAAGGCGTCCCTTCCCTCACCCGCCGGGCCGTGGGTTCCGGGGCAGCCTGGTACCTGGCCACCTTCCCCGACCCCGATGGCATCGAGGCCGTCCTCGACCGGCTGCTCGCCGAGTCAGGGGTTACGCCGGCTGCCGACGCCGATCCCGGGGTGGAGCTGGTCCGCCGGATGTCCGCCGACGGACAAAGCTTCCTGTTCGCCATCAACCACACGCGTTCGGCTGCCTCGGTTTCCGCCACGGGCACCAATCTGCTGACGGGTGAGTCGTTTGTGGGCACAGTGCCGGCAGGCGGCGTGGCGGTGGTTGCCGAGGGCTAGATACGCACGTTCCGGAACGTTCGACGGCGGCACCCTCCCTTGGGTGCCGCCGCCTCCGTTTCGGGGGCGGGCCCAGGGCGGCCAGTGGTGACGTTTTCCACATAGCGGTTTTGGGCGGCCTGAATTGTCGGAGGGTGCTGGAAGACTCTGGCTATGGAAGCGGTTGTGGGGGCGGCAACAGTAATGGAGGCGGAGCCTCGGGTGCCTTCCATCACTGATGTCCTGAGGCTCTTGGAGTCTGTTCCCATGGCGGGCGATGACGCCGGGAAGATCGATCAGATCCGTGGGTTGGAGGACCTGAAGTCGCTGGCGGGTTCCCGGCAGGCTGATACCGCTGTTGCGTTTGATTTATCCCAGCGGCGGGAGCAGGACGATGCCGGGGTCCCGGCCGACGGGCAGGGCGCCGGGGTCGCGGCGCAGATCGCGTTGGCCCGGCGTGAACCACCGGCGAGGGGTTCCCGGCTGCTGGGCCTGGCCAAGGCCCTGACCGGCATGCCGCACACGTTCGAGGCGTTCCGGGCCGGCCTCTTGAATGAGTGGCGGGCCACCCTGATCGTGAAGGACACCATCTGCCTGTCGGCCCAGGACCGGGCCGCGGTGGATGAAGAACTCGCCGCCGACACCGGAGCCCTGGACGGCCTGGGAGACAAGGCCATTACCGCCGCGGTCCGCGCCGCCGCGTACCGGCGGGACCCCGCCTCGGTCGCGAAGCTCACCAGCCGGGCCGTGGCCGAGCGGTGCGTGAGCCTGCGCCCGGCCCCGGACACCATGACCTACCTGACCGCGCTGCTCCCCGCCGCCCAGGGCGTCGCCGCCTACGCCGCATTATGCCGGGACGCCGACACCGCCCGAAGCGGCGGGGATGATCGGTCCCGGGGGCAGGTCATGGCGGACACCCTCGTCGAACGCGTCACCGGCACCCCCGGCGGAATCAGCGGGGTTCAGATCCAGCTCGTCATGACCGACCGCACCCTCCTCCACGCCGACACCGAACCCGCACGGCTGCCCGGCTACGGCACCATCCCCGCCGAACAGGCACGAAACATCGCCCTCACAGCTCCCGGTGACAACGACCTCAACCTCTGGGTGCGCCGGCTCTACACCGCCCCCGGCGCCGGTGAGCTGGTGGCGATGGACTCCACAGCCCGGCTCTTCCCGGCAGCACTGAAACGCTTCCTTCAAATCCGGGATGACACCTGCCGGACCCCCTACTGCGACGCCCCCATCAGGCACCACGACCATGTCACCGCCTGGCACCACCGCGGACCCACCACCGCCGGAAACGGCCAAGGCCTCTGCGAAGCCTGCAACCACACCAAAGAAACCCCAGGATGGGCCGCACAAACCATCCCCGGCCCACGCCACACCGTGGCAACCACCACCCCAACCGGCCACACCTACCACTCCACAGCACCACCACCCCCCGGCACCCCACCTCTGGCGTGGGACAGGGACAGAAACAACACGTCGAGGAAAGACAGCAGGCAACTGCGTCGCACTCCCTTACGGGGAAGGCCAATCGGAGGTTCCGCACGGCCACCGGAGGGGCCACCGCGACCAACCGTCCAAGTGTTGGGCCGTATCATCCAGTCCGGTATGACATGACGGCGAACTCCCTGATGGGACGGCCCGACAAGCAGGCCTGTGGACCGAAGGGCAGGGCGGCAGATAATGGACCGGTGATTCGAGCGGCAACTACAGCAGACCTAGGGCGTATCCAAGAGATCGAGATTGCGGCCGCCGAACTCTTCCGCACCATAGGCATGGATGCGGTCGCGGACGACCCGCCACCCACCGCGGAACAATTGAACGCCTATTTTGCTGCCGGGACCGCCTGGGTGGCAACCAACCCGGCAGTCAAAGCGATCGGATACATCCTCATCGATGGTCATGCCGATTGGGCTCACATCGAACAGGTCACGGTCCATCCCCAACATTCACGGCGCGGCGTCGGCGCCGCCCTGATCGACCACGTGGAGGATTGGGCCCGGGACCACGGCCACATCGGTCTGTCCCTGACGACCTTCAGCGATGTGCCCTGGAACGGCCCCTATTACGAACGCCTCGGGTTCAGTCGCCTGCCGGAATCCGAGTGGTCAGTACAACTCCGCGGCATTGTCGAACGCGAAGCGGACCGGGCGTTGGCTGCGTGGCCCCGCACGGTGATGACGCGCAGGATCCCTGCTGGACCAGTCGCTTAACATGACCATCCGCTTAAACAGCCCTGCCCCGGAAGGAACCATGGGTTCCTTCCGGGGCAGAGCTGCCACCCGCCGTCGGACGTCTGTGATGAGGAGGCACCATACAGACGGTCCGGAGCCGTGTGGCGGCGTGAGGACTAGCTGCTGATGGCGGACTTCATCTCATCTGTCGCCTTCTTGCCGGCATCCTCCGGGGACAGCCGCTCGAAGAGGACTTCGGAGGTGTAGCGCTTGATGATTTCCTGGATGGCGCCCGCACCCTTCGGCGGGGGCGCCGGAGCCTCGCCGAGTTCGTCCTTGATCTGGTCGATGAAGTTGACCACCTTGACGTCGGCCGGGGTCAGTTTCGGCTGGATGGCTGCCCGGACCTCGGAGTTGGGGTAGACGCCGCGGTCTGCAAGCAGGGCTTCGCCGGCCTTGACGTTATTGGTGAGGAAGTTGATGAACTTGGCGGTTTCCTGCGGGTGCTTGGTGCGCGATGATGCTGACCAGAACTGTGAGGCCTTGTACCAAAGCTCGGTATCCGCGGACGATCCGGTCTTGGTGGGGAACCGCAGGATCTTCAAGTCCCCGCCGCTCGCCTTTTCCAGGGCCGGGGCCTGGTTGGACCACCAGAAGGCCATGCCGTTCTTGCCTGTTGCCAGTCCGCTCTGGTCAAGCGGGGCAGCCTCGGCCTCCACCACCTCGGATGCGGACGGCACTGCCTTGTCCCTGCTGAGCTTCTTCAGGAAGGCCCACCACTCGGCGATGTCACCGGGCTCGAAGCCCAGCTTGCCGTCGGACGTATACAGCGACTTGCCGTCCTGCCGGAGCCAGACTCCCAGGGAGGCCTCGTCCGTTCCGTAGGCCGCCGCGCCATAAGTACCCTTCGGCGACTTTGCAGTGATCTCGGCTGCGATGCGGCCAAAGTCCTCCCAGGTCCACTTTGTGTCGTCCGGAAGCGGCACTCCGGCAGCCTGGAAGACGGCGGGGTTGGCCAGGATGGTGGCAGCATTGATGCCGGCGGCGATGCCGGTCAGCCCCTTTTCGCCCTTGCCTGCGTTCAGTGCTGCCTCATCCAGCTTGGACGTGTCGATGTCGTACTTGGACAGGTCCAGAAGGGCACCCCGGCTTGAGTACTCCGTGATGTACTTTTCGTCCATCTGGATGATGTCGGGGGCATCATTGGCCGCCACCTGCGTGGCCAGTTTGTCCCAGTAGCCGCTCCAGTCCCCAAACTCCGGCTTGATCTTGATCTTGGGGTTTTCGGCCTCGAACTGCTTGATTGCTTCCTGCGTCAGCTGCGCGCGCTTATCGCCGCCCCACCACGAGAAGCGGAGCTCTACGGTGCCGTCCGCACTCTGCGGGGCGGCTCCTCCACCGCAGGCACTGAGGGCCATAACGGCGGCGACGACGGCGGCAATCGCGCCGGCCTTGCGGGTCCGGACACTGCGGGCTTGGACACTGCGGCGTTGGGGGTTTGGGCCTGAAGCTGGTGCCCCTGCTGTCTGCTTCGCAGCAGACGCAGGACGGGGAAAAAGCGGCACTGTGTACTCCGATCTTCGTTGATCCAGGTGCGGGTGATGGGTCTCAGCTGTGTGGTTGAGGAGGGGAACTCGGCGGCGGGACAGAGGCCTACCGGCTGTGCGCAAGTCCCTGAAAGCGCTTTCTGCTACAGATACTATAAGTTCGCTACTTGTAATACAAGATGTTTCTTTGCTGAGGCCGGGAATGTTGCGGCCAATGGCAAACGGCCCGCCACCAGGGCGGGCCGTTCGGACCGGCATTGTCTCTGAGGGCTACTTGATGCCCGTGGTGGCGATGCCCTTGATGAGGAACCGCTGGCCAAAGAGGAAGACCAGGAAGACCGGCAGCAGCGACACAATGGACATGGCGAACAGGGAACCCCAGCTCGTGGCCGACTGGGAATCCACGAAGGCCCGGAGGGCCACCGGAACGGTGAACATGTCCGGATCCGTGAGGTAGATCAGGGCACCAAAGAAGTCGTTCCACGTCCAGATGAAGGTGAAGATGGTGGTGGTGGCCAGCGCCGGCACCATCAGCGGCAGGATGACCCGCAGGAAGATGCGCGGATGGCCGGCACCGTCGATTCGTGCAGCTTCATCGAGTTCACGCGGAATACCGCGGATGAACTGGACCATGAGGAAGACGAAGAACGCGTCCGTGGCCAGCAGTTTGGGCACCAGCAGGGGCCAGAAGGTGTTCACCCAGCCGATCTGCGAGAACAGGATGTACTGCGGGACGATCACCACGTGGAACGGCAGCATGATGGTGAGAAGCATGATGCCAAAGAACAGTTTCTTCCCCGTGAACTGGAGCCGGGCAAAGGCGTAGGCGGCCATGGAGCAGGAAACGAGGTTTCCCAGGATGGAGCCGATCACCACGATGGCCGAGTTCAGCATGTAGTGGCCAAAGGGGTGGGTCAGGGCTGACCAGCCGGACGTGTAGTTGCTCATTTCCAGGCTGTTGAGCCAGAGGCCCGGCTCCCGGAAGATCATCTCGTTCGGCCGCAGCGACGACACCACCATCCACAGGAGTGGATAGATCATCAGCGCGCCGGCCAGGATCAGGATGCCGTGCTTCATGAGGGATTTGCCCCGCTGGGCCCGGCTGAAGGCCAGGGTTCCCCGGGACTCGCGGGCCCGCGGCTTGCGGTTGTTAGGCTTGCCGGCGCCGGCGGTCTTCTTGTCCGCGGCGGGCAGCGTCTCCAGGTTAGTCGTCATAGAAAACCCAATACTTAGAAGCGATGAAGTTGATGGCGGTAAAGACGCCGATGATGAGCAGCAGCACCCACGCCATGGCGGACGCGTAGCCCATGTCGAACTGGCCGAAGCCCTTTTGGTACAGGTACAGGGTGAAGAACATGGTGGAGTCTGAGGGCCCGCCGTTGCCGCCGGAGACGATGAACGCCTGGGTGAAGGACTGGAAGGAACCGATGATCTGCAGCACCAGGTTGAAGAAGATGATCGGGCTCAGCATCGGCATGGTGATCCGCCAGAACTGCTGGAGCGTGCTGGCGCCGTCCACCTTGGCGGCTTCGTAGTACATGGCGGGGATCTGCCGCAGGCCCGCCAGGAAGATAATCATGGGTGCACCAAACGTCCAGACGTGCAGCAGGATGATCGATCCCAAAGCGGTGCTGGGATCCGAGATCCAGCCCGGCCCCTGGATCCCGAACATGGCCAGGACCTGGTTGACCAGGCCCGTGGTGCCAAAGATCTGCTTCCACAGGATGGCCACGGCAACGGATCCGCCCAGGAGGGATGGCAAGTAGAACACCGAACGGTAGAACGGGAGGCCGCGGAGGCCCTTGTCCAGCACGAGGGCAATGAGCAGTGCAACGGCGAGCTGCAGGGGGACGCCGACGAAGACATAGGTGAAGGTGACCCGCAGCGAGTTGTGCAGCCGGGCGTCGCTGAGCATCCGGGTGAAGTTGTCCAGCCCAGTCCATTCCGGCGGCTGGAGCAGGTTGTAGTCGGTGAAGGACAGGTATAGCGACATCAGCATCGGGCCGATGGTGATGGCCACCAGGCCCACCAGCCATGGCAGCAGGAAGATGTAGGCGGCCTTGTTGTCCCGCCTGTTGGCCTTCTTCTCCTCGGCGGTGGCTTTGCCCTTGCGCCGGGTAAAGGAGCTGAGCTCGCTGATGGCGCTCACAGGAGCTGCTCCGTCGGGGACGCCGGGAACACTGCGTACGGCACCAGGGCCGGACGCAGCGTCCCGGGGATGTGTTTTGCGGCCATGTGGTCTCCTTTGGTCATCGTGGCCTCCACGTTGCGGTCATCGCCAGGCGATGGGAGTGCGGCACCTCCGGCACGGTCGGCTGCTGCCGCAAAAGGCTGCAGGATTCCGGCGCCGCGGGTGCCTTCGAAAATGCGGCTCCGTACCAAAGTAAACGGTTTCTTGACTCCTGCATAGCCCTTTGTTAGTTTTTCAGAAACCGTTTTCTGCTGGATGCGTCACTCCACCCTAAATGAGAAGCCGAGGGGCACAACAATGAAGTTTGGTCTCAGAAAATCCGCCGTGGGAGTCACCGGCGCCATTGCCGCCCTGGCCATTGTCCTGACCGGCTGCGGCAACAGTCCGCAGGCAGGAAAGGTGGGGACGGCGGAAGATCCGGTGACCATCCGGTTCGCTTGGTGGGGAAATGACTCCAGGGCTAAAACCACCATGGAGGTCATCAAAGCCTTCGAAGCCGCCAACCCCACCATCAAGGTCCAGGGCGAAAACACGGAATACAGCTCCTATTGGGACAAAATGGCGACACAGATCGCAGGTGGAACTACGCCGGATGTCATCGCCATGAGCGGCGCTTATCCCAGCGAATACGCCAGCCGCGGCGTCCTGCTGGACCTGGACAAGGTCAAAGGCCAGATCGATACGTCGAAGTTCGCGGAAGGCACCGTGGACCTGGGCAAGATCGATGGCAGGCAGTACACCATCACGGCAGGCGTCAATTCCATGTCAATGGTCCTGGACCCCAAGGTGTTTGAAGCGGCAGGCGTCCCCATGCCCGATGACGAGAAGTGGACCTGGGACGACTACGCAAGGATCGCCGCCGAGATCACCCGGAAATCGCCCGCCGGCACCTTTGGCACCACCCCCATGGCGAACGACTCTTTCCTTGCGGTCTGGGCCCGCCAAAACGGCGAGGACCTCTACACCGACGACGGGAAGAAAATGGGCATCAGCGAGGACACTCTTGCCCGCTGGTTCGAGCTCAACAAGAAGCTGATGGATACCGGCGGCGCCCCTTCCGCATCACAGACGGTGGAGGACGGGTCCGCGCAGCCGGAGATGACCCTGATGGGACAGGGAAAGCAGGGCATGAAAATCTCCTGGAGCAACCAGATGACGTCCTACTCCGGCGCGCCCCTGGTCATGGCAAAGCTGCCGGGCGAGAGCAGCAGGCCGGGTGCCTGGCTCCGCTCCTCCATGGAGTACGCCGTCTCGTCCAAGTCGTCGCAGCCCAAGGAAGCCGCCCTCTTCATCAACTACCTGGTCAACAACATGGACGCAGCGTCCAAGATCAAAAGCGACCGCGGCATGCCGGCCAACACCGAACTCAAGGCCGGCATCACTCCCCTGCTGAAGGAAACCCAGCAAAAGGAAGCCGCCTACCTGGACCGCATTGCCGCCCTTAAAGTCCAGGCCCCCAAGCCGTTCCCGGCGGGATCATCGGCAACCATGGAAGTTTTGAACCGTTACAACACGGATGTACTCTTCGGGAAGATCTCTCCGCGCGACGCGGCCAAGGGCATGATCTCCGAGGTAAACCAGAACCTCGCCTGACCGTAACGCCCAGCGCGGCAGCAGGCAGGACCATTACCGAAAGGAGCCGGGCCACATGACTCCAGCACGGCCCAGCGCCATCGCCGGCTACGACGACTGGCCGGCCTACGTGAGAAGCAACCCCCGCCACCAGGCCTCAACCGCCGCGGCGCAGGAGCTTTCGGACGCGCTGGGCGTACCCGGTGCGGGTGCACTGCCGGAGGTCAGGGTGCATTGGGAGGAAACGTACGACGGCGCCACCACCTCCCAGCTCAGCTGGCAGTTGGGTTTCGGGCCACGGACTACGGGCTGGCTGGTGCGGCCGGCTGGACGTCCCGGTCCCCTGCCGGGCGTCCTGGCACTGCACTGCCATGGCGGCAACAAGTTCGGCGGCGCCGACCGGCTGGTTGACCTCCCGGAAAGCCACCCGTCTGCGGCCGCCGCCCGTGCCGGGCTTTATGACGGCCGCGCCCTGGCCACGGACATCGCCCGCCGCGGTTTCGCAGTGCTGGCCCACGACTCCTTCGCCTGGGGCAGCCGCAGGTTTGACCTCTCAACGCCGCCGTGGCGGACCGCCTCCGCAGCGGCGGCAAGGCACGCGCAGTGGCGGGAGGACGGCGTCGTACCCACTGACGCGGACCAATACAATTCCGCCGCCGGCTTCCATGAGGACACCGTGGCCAAGGCCGCAGGCCTGCTGGGCACCAGCCTGGCCGGCATGGTGGCGTACGACGACCTCGCCGCTCTGGAGGTCCTGGCAGCCCTGCCCGGGGTCGACCCCGAGAACCTGGGCTGCATCGGGTTCTCCGGCGGAGGTGGCAGGTCGCTGGCCCTGGCAGCCCTCAGTCCCCGTATCCGGGCCGCAGTGGTGACCTGCATGATGACCACCTTCGAGTCCCTCTTCCCCGCCTACCTGGACGCACACTCCTGGCTGCTGCAGACTCCGGGCCTGTGGAAGCTTGGTGACTGGCCGGAACTCACCGGCAGATCAGCGGCCGCCCGGTTCCTTGTGCAATACGCCCTGGCGGATGAACTCTTCCCGGAGGACGGGATGCGCCAGGCGCACCACCTGCTGGAATCCCTGCACGCCGGTACAGACAAGTACACGGGCACCCTCTGGCCCGGAGGGCATGTCTTCACCGGGCCCATGCAGGACGAAGCACTCGATTTCCTGGCCCACACCCTGGCCGTCCGGCCCGTCCACAACCCATCCCAAGGACCCTCATGACCACACAGCACTCCGCCGCCGCGGACCAGCCGCACCAGCAGGCCGCTTCCACAGCCGTCCCGCGGGTGGCCCTGGTGGGCGTGCACGGCTTCGGCGAGCGCCACCTTGCCAACCTGTCCCGGCTCGAACAGGCCGGCGCCCTGGAACTGGCGGCCGTCGCCGATCCCAACCCGCCGCAGGCGGGCACCCTGGCCGCCCCGGTGGCTGTGTTCCCCGACCTGGATGGACTGCTTGCCGCCGAGCCGGGTGTCGACGTCGTCATCATTGCCACGCCCATCCAGACCCACGCCCCGCTGGCTTGTGCCGCGCTGGAAGCCGGGATGGATGTCTACGTCGAGAAGCCGCCGGTGGCGTCCCTGGCACAGTTTGAAGAGGTCCTTGCCGCCGCCGGGGAGAATGGGCGGCTGGTCCAGGTGGGCTTCCAGAGCCTGGGGTCCCACGCGTTGCCTGCCATCACGGAGATGGTGGCTGCCGGGGACATCGGCACTGTCCTGGGCATCAGCGCCACCGGCCAGTGGCTGCGGACCAAGGCCTATTTCAAGCGCTCGCGCTGGGCCGGGAAGCGCAGCCTGGACGGCACCGATGTGGTGGACGGTGTGGCAACCAATGCGCTGGCCCACGCCGTTGCCACTGCACTCCATGTCGCCGGCGCCCACACCCTTGCAGATGTGGCATCCGTGGAAACAGACCTGTACCGGGCCCACGGGACCGAAAGCGACGACACGTCCGTACTCCGCATCCGCACGGCCAACGGAACCACGGTGCTGTGCGCCCTCACCCTCTGCGCCCCCGAACAGCAGGACCCCACCGTGACTGTCCACGGAACCCTGGGCGACATCACGCTTTCCTACACAAAAGACGAGGTGGTCATCACCACCGCCGATGGCGAACGCCGCGAAACCTATGGCCGCGCCGACCTCCTGGAGAACCTGCTGGACGCCCGCGCCACCGGGGCGCCGCTCCTGTCCGCGCTGCAGGACACCGGCGCCTTCACCGCCGTCCTCGAAGCCATCCGCACCTCCCCCGCGCCGGCCCCGATCGACGCCGCATCCGTGGTCTGGGAAGGCGCGGGCGACGACGCACATCCGGTGGTCCGGGGCGTCAGCGACCTCCTCGGACGGGCCGTCAAAGCGCAGGCAACATTCGCCGAGCTCGGTGTCCCATGGGCGCGGCCCGTTCCGCCCGTCCGCGCGCTGACCGTGGACGGACGGCCGGTGGCGGACTACCAGGACGGCAGCCACATCCGCGCGGTCTCCTCCCCGCGGCCCTACCTGCACCCCGTCAGGACCCTGGGCGGCACCGTGGTGACGGACCACCAGCCGCTGGACCACGTATGGCATCTTGGTGCCGGCGTGGCCCTGCAGGACGTGGACGGCGTCAACTTCTGGGGCGGCCGCACCTATACCCGGGAGGCCGGAGCGTACGTCTGGCGCCCGGACCACGGCACCATCAGCGCCACAGCCGTACAGCAAACCGATGCCGCCAACGGGCACGGGGGCACGCTCCAGGAAACCCTGAGCTGGAACGGGCCGGACGGCACCCCCATCCTCCTGGAGGAACGCTCCTGGGCGTGGTCCGGCGTCGCGCCCTCCATCTGGCGGCTTTCCCTTGACTTCGCGCTGTCCCCTGCCGGCAATATGCCTGTCAGCCTGGGCAGCCCGGGCTCCAACGGCCGCTTCGAGGGCGGCTACGGCGGCTTCTTCTGGCGCCTCCCGGCGTGCGGGGAAGCGGCGGTGTGGACGCAGGCCGGCAGCGGCGAGTCAAAGACCCACGGCAGCGTCACGCGCTGGCTCGCTTGGTCCGGAAGGTTCGACGGCGGGCCGGCCACCTTGGTGTTCGTCGCCCCGGAAGGCTGCACGGACCCGTGGTTTGTCCGTGTGGAGGGCTACCCCGGCGTGGGACAGTCGCTCGCCTGGGACAGTCCCGTCTTGGCCCGGCCGGGAAACCCGGTACGGCGGCACATCACCGTTTTCGTGGCCGACGGAATCCTGGCCACCGCCGACGTAGAAGCGCTAATTAACCAACAGGGGGACCCGTCATGACGCAAACAACAACCACAGCCGCTCCCCCGAAGGAGGCACGGCGGCCGCCGGGCTCAAGGACGGACCGCACCATCAAGCGCCGCCGCGTCCTGGACATCCTGGACGCGGCCGGGCGGGACTCCCTGCTCCTGACCTCCAACACTGCCCTGACGTGGTACCTGGACGGCAGCCGCGTGCACGTCAGCCTGGCCGGCGACCCCATCGCAGCCCTCCTGGTGGACCGCGACGGCGACCACCTGGTGACGTTCAACAATGAGGCCGGGCGGATCGCGGCCGAAGAGCTTCCAGCCCAGGTCAACCTGCACACCGTGCCCTGGTACGGCAACCTGCACCAGACCGCCGCGGCCCTCGGAAGCAGTTCCCGGCCGCCGCTCGCGGAAGCGGACGTCACAGCGCAACTGCGCGCTGCCCGCCAGCAGCTCCTCCCGGCCGAGAGCGCGCGGTACTCCCAGCTCAGCGCCGAGCTGGCTGCCATGATGACGGACGTTCTTTCCGCAGCGCGCCCGGAGACCACCGAGTTCGAACTCGTCTCGGCGCTGGCCGCCCGCGTGGTGGCGGCCGGCGCGGAGCCGCTGGTACTCCTGTGCAACGGCAGCTCCCGCAGCGATTTCCGGCACCCTTTGGCCACCCACGCCCCGCTGGGCCGTCGTGCCATGGCCGTGGTGTGCGCCCGCCGGGACGGCCTGGTGGCCAACATCACCCGCTGGATCAGGTTCGACGCCGGCACCCCGAAAGAGCGCGACGCCGAGGCCCGTATCGCGGCCGTGGAAGCGGACATCTTCGATGCCACGGTCCCCGGGGCGCGCCTGGACAGAATCTTTGCCGAAATCCAGGCAGCGTACGCCCGGCACGGCTTCGGGGCGGACCAGTGGGAGCAGCATCACCAGGGCGGACCGGCCGGGTACGCGGGGCGTGATCCCAGGGTGACGTCTGCGGTGACCGACACTGTGGTGCTGGACCAGGCCTTCACCTGGAACCCGTCAGGCCCCGGCGTCAAGATCGAAGACACCGTCCAGCTGACAGAGTCCGGCCTCCGCGTCCTGACGGTGGACCCGCGCTGGCCCGTAAGCACCGTCAACGGGCTGGAGCGGCCGGTGACGCTGCAGCTGTAGTAAACGAGTTTCCCGGGCAGCAGAAAACCCCGGAGCCGAAAGGCTCCGGGGTTTTCTTCGTTAGCTAAGGAAGCTGCAGTTCCCCGTCCACCCGGCGCGGGATGCGCAGCGGGTTGTCCTCGCGCAGTGCCGGGTGCAGCACTTCTTCCGGGGCGTCCTGGTAGGCCACAGGGCGCTGGAACCTGCGGACCGCCGTGGCACCCACGGACGTGAACAGCGAGGTGGTGGCCGGGTATGGTCCGCCGTGCTGCTGGGCCCAGTTGACGGCGACCCCGGTGGGCCAGCCTTCGAACAGGACACGTCCGGCGAGTCCGGAGAGCTGCTCCACCAGGGCAGCGATGTCCTCGCCCCGTTCACTGTGGAGGGTGGCCGTCAGGCTGCCCGGGACCTTCGCCAGGACGGCGGACAGTTCCTCCTGGTCCGCGTACTCGATGAGGATGGTGGTGGGTCCGAAGCATTCTTCCAGCAGCTGGTCCGGACGTTCCAGGACCCTGGCAGCATTGGTGGCAAAGACCACCGGCGCGGCGCCGTTTGCGGCCGCGTCCTGGTCGACGCTGCCGCTGACCACGTCCACGCCCTCCACCGATGCGAAGCTGCGCAGCCCCTCGGGGTAGGCTTCCGCGATCCTGCTGGTCAGCATGCCGTGCGCCGGTTTGTCCTTGGCGGCCTCCGCCACTTGTGCCGCGAACCCCGTCCCGGCGGGTATGAACACGAGGCCGGGCTTGGTGCAGAACTGGCCCGCTCCGAGGGTGAAGGAGCCGGCCAGCCCCGCGGCAAGTTCCGCGGAGCGCGCCTGAAGTGCCGCCGCCGTGATGACCACGGGGTTCAGGCTGCCCAGCTCGCCGTAGAACGGGATGGGGTCCGGGCGTGAGGTGGCAAGGTCGAACAGGGCACGGCCGCCGGGAATGGACCCGGTGAAGCCCACGGCCTTGATGGCAGGGTCCTGAACCAGGGCGCTGCCCACCTCGCGGCCGCTGACCAGCGCGAACAGGCCCTCGGGTGCGCCCGCGCCGCGCAGGGCCCCGGCCACGATTTCAGCGGTGCGCTCCGACAGGCGCAGGTGGCCGGAGTGCGCCTTGACGATCACGGAGCAGCCGACGGCGAGGGCTGAGGCGGTGTCTCCGCCGGCCACGGAGAAGGCGAACGGGAAGTTTGATGCAGAGAAGACGGCAACCGGGCCGATGGGCTTGAGGATCCGGCGGAGGTCCGGCTTTGGCGGGGTGGCTGACGGATCCGCGTGGTCGATGATGGCCTCCAGGTAGGAGCCCTCGGTAATCACGCGGGCGAACAGGCGCAGCTGCCCCGTGGTCCGGGCCACCTCCCCCGTGAGGCGCGGCGCCCCCAGGCTGGTCTCGGCGTCAGCGATGTCCACCAGCTCGGCGGCGTTGGCATCCAGGGCGTCCGCTACCGCCTTCAGCCAGCCGGCGCGTTCGGCGTCGGTCGCCGCGGCGGAGGTCCTGGCGGCTTCCGTGGCGGCAGCGGTGAGCTCGGACAGGGAAAGGGTTGCAGTTGTCACGTCAGGTACCTGTTCGTCGTCGTACGGAAAATAGTGGTTACAGAGCGTCCCGGAAGCGGAGCCCCAGCCCCTGCCGGTCCACCGTCGCCAGCCTGCTGTTGGTGAACCGGACCGGTGACGGGCCAGCCAGGAGGCCAAGCTGCTCGAAGGATGCCTCCTCGACGTCCTCCACCATGGTGGGCTCCGCCAGGGTCAGGGCCAGCTGCCCGGACAGTTCCGGCAGCAGGTGCGGCATGACCTTGATGCTGTGGGTCCGTGCCAGCTCCACGATCCGCCGGAACGGGGTGATGCCACCCACCCTGATGATGTTGGGCTGGATAATGTCCACCGCCTCGGCCTCAATGAAATCGCGGAACCGGTAAATGGTGTGCAGGTTTTCGCCCAAGGCTATGGGCACCGGCGAGTGTTTCCGCAGCCTCCGGTAGGCCCAGAGGTCGTCCGCGCGGAGGGGTTCCTCCAGCCAGTCCAGCCCGTACCCGGCGAGGACCTCCAGGGCGCGGAGCGTGGTGGGCAGGTCCCACCTCTGGTTCGCATCTATCATGAGCCGGCGGTCAGGGCCCAGCACGGTGCGGACGGCGGCGACCCGTTCTGCGTCCTCGCGGAGGTCCGGCTTGCCCACCTTGATTTTCACGGCGCGGTGGCCTGCGGCGACCCAGCGTTCGGTCTGCGCCACGAGCTCCTCCAGGGTGTAGTGCAGGTTCACCCCGGAGCCGTACACCTCCACCGAGTCCTGCCGCTGGCCGATGAAGCCGGTCACCGAGGTGCCGGCACTGCGGGCCTGCACATCCCAGAGGGCAAGATCCACGCCCGCCATGGCGATCGTGGTGAGACCGCCCCCGCCGGCCTCGTGCAGCCGCTTCCACAACGCGTCCCACACCGTCTCCGGATTCGCCGGAAGGCCGGTTACAAAGGGGGCGATGTCGCAGTCCAGCAGCGCCTTGACCGCCTGGGGGCCGATGGTAGGTGTCCAGGAGAAGCCAAAGCCCGTGCCGCCGTCGTCCGTGTAAAGCTCGGTGGCGATCACGTGGTTTTCCGGCGCCTCGACGCCCCAGCTGCGGCGCAGCGGAACGGTGAGGAGCCGGGTGGTCAGCCCGGTGATGCGGGGAACGGTGCGGACGGTTTCCGCCGCCGGGGCGCTCATCAGCGGCCGGCCAGCTCGTGGCCCCTGGCGAGGATAGCTTTCAGTTCAACCAGTTGCTCCTCGCTGGGATCCACCAGCGGCGGCCGGACGGATCCAACCGGCAGTCCGGCCAGGCGCAGGCCGGCCTTGATCAGGGAAACGCCGAACCCGGGGGTCTGGTCGCGGAGGCGTACGAGGGGTGCGTAAAAGCCCTCGAGCAGGGCGTTGCGGCGGTCCTCGTCCCCGGATACGTAGGCGTCGTAGTAGGCCTTGGCGATTTCCGGGGCCATGGCGAACGCTGCCGAGGAGTAGAGCGGGATGCCCAGTCCCCGGTAGGCGCCCTGCGTCAGCTCGGCGGTGAGCAGGCCGTTGAAGAACGCGAAGTCTTCCCGACCGGAGGCCCTTACCGCGGAGACGATCTCCTGGGCCAGGCCCACATCGCCCAGGCCGTCCTTGAAGCCGATGACCTTCGGATTGGCAGCGAGCTTGGCCATGGATGCGGCCGTGAATTTGGCGTTGCCGCGGTGGTAGACGATGACCGGGAGGCTGCTGGCATTGGCCACGGCCTCGATGTAGGCCACCAGCCCGTCAGTGGGTCCGGTCACCAGGTACGGCGGGAGTACCAGGAGGGCGTCCGCGCCGGCCTCCTCGGCGGCGCGGGCAGCGGCGAGCGCGTGGCCCAAGGGTCCGCCGGCACCGGCCACTACGGGAACTTTTCCGGCGACAACCTCCACGGCGGCCGCCACCACGGTGCGGAGCTCTTCGATGCTGAGGGCATGGAATTCGCCAGTTCCGCAGGCGGGGAACACGCCGCCGGGGCCGAAGGGCAGCCGGGAGCCGATGTGGTCCTTGAGCGGTTCCACGTCAACGGCGCCTTCGGCCGTGAACGGGGTGACAGGGAAGAACAGTACGCCGTCGAATTTCATGGTGTCTCCTTGCCTCCGCCGCCGGCGGTAACCAGGGCAGTGGCCTCGTCGTTGAGGGTGGACTTCAGTTCGGTGCGCCAGCTGCGCCTGGGTTGCCAGCCCAGCAGTTCCTGGGCCTTGGCTATGGAAAAAGCGGGGCTGGTGCCGGTCAGGCCGGAGCTCAACGCCTCACTTCCCGGGAGGAAGGTGGGCATCAGCTCCGCGAGCGGCGCCGTTGCGAGCGCGTCGGCTGCCCCCACGAAGAAGGTTTCCCCGTTGGGAATGTCTTCCATCTTCTGCAGCAGCACGTCCAGGAAGTCCGCCACGTCCCGCGCATCCACATAGTTGAACAGGGCCGGCGCGGAGAGGGCGGGGTCGGCGAGGCGTTCGGCCAGGGTGTGCCCCTGCTGCGTCGGGGCCCCTTCCCATTCTTCCGGCGAGATCACAAAGCAGGGCCGGAACGCTGCATAGCGGATCTTCTCCCCCTGGGCGGCGGCGAACATCTGCACGGTTTGTTCGGCAATGTGCTTGGACAGCGCGTACGCGTTCCAGGGCTTTGGCGGCGTGCGCTCGTCCAGCGGGAGTGACGGCGGCAGCCAACCGGCCGGGCAGCCGTAACCAAGGACGGTGGGGCTGCTGGCGGTAACCACCTTGGGGACGCCCAGCTCCGTCGCCGCACTGATGACGGCGAAGGCTAGCCGGGTGTTGGTGGCGAAGATGACGTCCTCGGGCGCACTGAACGGTACGGCGATCGCCGCAAGGTGGATGACGGCGTCGGGCGTTGAGGCCCCTATCAGCCGCAACGCCTCACCCGGGGCAAGCAGGTCGGCGGTTTCCTGCACGACGCCGGACGGCAGCAGTTCCGCGGGCACGGCCTCGCGGTCCACCGAGATGACGTGATGGCCGGCCTGGGCCAGCCCGGCCACCACGCTGCGGCCCAGGCGGCCGGAACCGCCGGTGACTAAAATCCTCATGGTCTTTCCCTTACTTGCCGCGGCGGAGGTCGACGCCGAGGTCCAGGTCCTCGACCCGGACGGGCAGGGACGTTTCAAGCGAGCGGTTGCCGGCGATCCCCACCGACACCGAACGCAGCCCGTCCAGGTAGCCGGACGGACGGCCCAGGGGGTCCTCGCCCGGTCCGTTGAAGAGATCCGACAGGAGCAGCTCGTCACCGCCGCCATGGCCGCCCTCACCGTTGATGATCGGGACCTCGTAAGCGGCCTCCCAGTGGCGCTGGACCACCAGGCGCTCGCCGTTGCGGCGGACGGCGTCCTCTTCCTCAACCGGGGTTGCGGACGGGTCCACCACGGTTTTCTTGTCCGTGCTGTGCAGGACGGCGGCACGTTCCACCACTTCAAGTTCTGCGCGGCCTTCGGTGCCGTTGACCGCCACCCGGTAGCCTTCCCACGGGCTGTGGGCATTCAGTGAGTAGCTCAGGCGCGGTCCGCCCTGGTATTCCACCACCAGGGCCAGGTTGTCCTCGATGGTGATGCCGCCGGTGAAGACATCCTGGTCGCGGCGGTAGCCGTCGTAGTGTTCGTTATCCAGGAACAGGGCCTTGAGCCGCTCGTCCTCCCTCAGGTCAAGCGCGAAGGGGTCCTTGGCGCCGGCGGGGGCATCGGCGTCGGGCGTTCCACGTTCCGGGCGTGGGCCAAGGCCGCGCTCGGCGGCGTTCTTGTCGCCGTAAAACTTAAGGCCGCCGGAGGCGAAGACCCGCTCGGGCACGTCGTCGATCCACCAGTTGACCAGGTCGAAGTGGTGGGACGCCTTGTGGATGAGGAGGCCGCCGGAGTTCTTCTTTTCGCGGTGCCAGCGGCGGAAGTAGTCCGCGCCGTGCACGGTGTCCAGGACCCAGCTGAAGTCGATGGAGGTGATCTTGCCGATCACGCCGCTCTGGATGATTTCCTTGAGCGCGCTGTTGCGTGGCGAGTAGCGGTAGTTGAAGGTGACCACCACGTTGCGGCCGGTCTCGTGGACGGCCTGGACGATGCGGCGGCAGCTTTCGGCGTCGATGGTCAGGGGCTTTTCGACGACGACGTCCGCGCCGGCCCGGAGCCCCTCCACGATGTAGTCGGCGTGCGTGTAGTCCGGCGTGGTGACGATGATGCGGTCGATGTTGTTCGCCTGGACGAAACCGGTGAGCTGGGCGGGATCGAACGACGCCACTGGCCCGGGCGCGCCCAGTTCCTGGATGAGCTTCTGGTAGAACTCCACGCGTCCCGGGTTCACGTCCGAGAAGGCCACCAGCTCAGCGGTGTCAGCGTGCTTGCCGTAGATGGCACGGATGTACATCTCGGAACGGCCGCCGGTGCCGATCAGGGCAATCCGGGCTTTCCCGCCTTTCCGGGTGGCGGTGCCTGCAGCGGTAGCGGTCTCAGCGCCGGCGGCACTGCCGGCCTCTGAAGCAGCGGCGGCCGGCGTGGTCTCGGCTGTGTTGACCATTGGGGTCCCTTTCGAAAAAGCTCATGTCCCGCGGTGGGGCGGCGGTGTTCCGGCGGCGGTACTGTGCTGCACCGTGGCGGAGGGCTGAGAAAGCGTTTTCTCATTGCTCTATTAGAGTTTTATCAACCTGTCGGCAGATCCGTCAACCACTTCCAGAAAAGGAAGAAAGCGGTTTCCAGGCCTGCCGCCTGCGGCTCCGGCGCCTCCGCCGGGAAAACGGTCGGGAAAAGGATAGAAATCGGTTTCCCACTCCCGTATATGCTGTCTTTCAAAGCACCTGCCATGAAGGCCGGGCCCATCGGACGCCAAGCGTTCCCGGGGGCGCCGGCCGACGGCGCAAATGAAGGGTTCCCTATGGCCAGGAAATCGGCAAGCGGCCGGATCGGCATCGCGGATGTCGCCGTCAAGGCGGGAGTTTCCCACGCCACCGTTTCGCGTGTCATGAACGGCAACTTCACCGTGGACCCGGACATCGCGGCCAGGGTCCGGGCGGCAGCCGCAGAGCTGAAGTACCAGCCCAACCCGGTGGGCCGCAGCCTGGCACTGGGCAAGACGGACACCATCGGCATCGTGGTCCCCGACCTGGCCAACCCCACCTTCCAGGCGATCCTCCGCGGCCTGAGCCGGGCCGCGGCGCAGGACGGCTACCGGGTCCTCATTGCGGACTCATTCGAAGTGTCCAGCGAGGAATCCATCCTGGCGGGTGAAGCGCGGCGGCGCTGCGACGGACTGGTCCTCTGCGCCCCGCGCATGACTGACGCGGAACTCGAAGAGATTGCACCCTCGCTCCACCCGCTGGTGCTGATCAACCGCACCACCACGGCACCGGACGTCCCCAGCCTGGTGGTGGACTACGGCCAGGGCGTCCAGGACATCGCCGAACACCTGGTGGAACTCGGCCACACCCGTCTGGCCTTCCTGGCCGGGCCGCCCCGCAGCGCCTCCAATGAGATGCGGCTCAAAGGCCTGGAGAAATTCAAGGCAGCCCATCCCGAAGTGGACGTCACCATGCTGGAGGGCGGATCGGACTTCGACACCGGGCATGGGGCCGTGGATGCCGTGCTGGCCAGCGGGGCCACCGGAATCCTGGCGTTTAATGACCTGGTGGCCATGGGCCTGATGAGCGGCCTCCATGAGCGGGGCCTGGACGTCCCCGGCGATATTTCGGTGACGGGCTTCGATGACATCCCCTTTGCCAGATATACGACGCCGGCACTGACCACCGGCGCCGTCCCCATCACCGAGCTGGGCGAGCAGGCATGGCACCAGCTCCGGGCGCTGATCCGCAAGGAAGGGAACGACACCCCCGGCGGCCGCTACCAGCCGCGCCTGGAAGTCCGGGCCAGCACGGGCCCGGCAAAGGCGCCGCGCAGCACGGTCCACGGCTGATACCTAGGCAGGCGGCGGCTTCAGGAGCACATCGATGAACTCGCGCAGCCCGTCGGCCACATCCACATCCTTGTCGTAGAGCCACTGCAGCTGCAGGCCGTCGGAGACTGCCACCACCAGCTTGGCCAGGTCGCCGGCGGGCAGGTCCGAGCGCGCCTGCCCGGCAGACTGGCGGCGTTCAATGTCTGCCGCCAGCACGTCAACCACCTCGGCGTAGCGCTCCTTGAAGTAGGCATGCGAATCGTGCCCGGGGTCATTGGCGGTGGCTGATGCCACGGCATACAAGGTGGTAAGCCCGGGCTCACGGCGGTTCCGCTCCGCGGAGCGCACCATCAGCGCCAGCCCCGCCTCCTCGGCATCCATTGCCGCGAGGCTACGGCGGTCCCGCTCGGCCAGGACCGCCGTCAGCAGTTCCTGCTTGCCGCGGAAGTAGTGGAAGAGGGTCGCTTCCCTGACCCCCACCAGCTCTGCCACGCGCTTCAGGGCGGTTCCTTCAAAACCTTCAGTAGCAAAAACGTCCGTGGCCGTCTGGATGATCTGTTCGCGGCGTTCCGCTCCCTTGGCGTACTGGCCGCGCGGCTTTGATGAAGGCATCAGGCCAGTGTATTTCACCAACTTTCCAGAAAATCTAGTCAGACTCGGTTTTTATCGCTACGATCAATCCCACGGCCCAACGGAGGGTCGCTTTTTGTCAGGAGGCACCGTGGCCATCAAGACCATCACCGAGGATTCCGCAGGACTGCCTGCCGGCGGAACCTCATCCAGCACTGTTACAACCGCTCCTGCTGGAGCGCCGACCCGCACACCCCGCGCCTACGTCATCGGCATGCCGATCGCCAGCGCCGGGCTTTGGATGGCCGTCCTGGCCCCGGCCCTGGTGGTGCTGGCCATCAAAGTTTCAGAAATCACCACGCCGGAAACGCGTGCAGGTGCGCTCAGCCTGGTGGCCGGCGTCGGAGCCCTCATTGCGCTCCTGGCCAACCCCTTCTTCGGCCGGTTGAGTGACCGCACAACGTCCCGCTTCGGCATGCGCAAGCCATGGATCGTGGGCGGCTCCCTGATCGGCTTGGCATCCCTGGTCCTGCTGGGGTCCGCCACCAACGTCACCGGCGTCATGGTTGCCTGGGTCATCGCGCAGCTCAGCTTCAACGCAGCGCTGGCGGCCCTGGTGGCCACCCTTCCGGACCAGACGGCACCCGCCGAGCGCGGCCGCCTCTCAGGACTGATCGGGATGACCCTGCCGGTGGGCCTGGTCGCCGCCGCGTACTTCGCCCAACTGTTCGACAACGCCTTCCAGATGGCGGTAGTCCCCGGCGTGGTAGGGACCGCCGTGACCCTCGCCTTCGCCTTCACCTTCAAGGACCGCGTGCTGACGGAGAAGCCCGCCCCGCTCAACCTGAAGGAGATTGCCGGTTCCTTCTACTTCAACCCGCGCACCTACCCCGGCCTCGGTTGGGCCTGGTTCACCAAGTTCCTGGTGTACGTCGGCTACTGCGCCGGGCTGCTGTACCTGCCGTACTTTTTCGCCGACCACCTCCACGTTGCAGAAACCGCAGTTCCAGGGCTCGTTTTCCAGGCGACCCTGGTCAGTTCCGCGGGCACCGTGGTCACCAGCCTCGCCGGCGGTTGGATCAGCGACCGGATCGGCAAGCGCAAGGCCATGGTCATCGCCTCCGCCATCATCATGATGGCCGGCCTGATTGTCATCGCCACCAGCAGCACCACGGACCAGGTCCTGGTGGGACAGGCCCTGGCGGGCCTGGGCCTTGGCTGCTTCGGAGCGGTCGATGTGGCCCTCATCGCGGACCTCCTGCCCGGGAGCCAAAGCGAGAACGCCAAGACCTTCGGCGTCTTCAACATCGCCCAGGCCCTGCCCCAGTCCCTGGTACCCGCCATCGCCTTCCCCGTCATCACCCTTGGCGGCTACCCCGCCCTCTTCATCGGCGGAGCCGTCGTCGGCATCATCGGCGCCGTCCTCGTCACCCGCATCAAAGGAGTCAAGTAAATGAATCCCACACTCTCCCCCGCCGTCACGGCTCCCGCCGCCGATTCGCCGGATGCAGAAGCACGCATCCTTGAACTGGCCGAAAGCCTCTCCCTCGAAGAACAGATCCAGCTGCTGACCGGCGCTGATGTCTGGGCAACCCACGCCCTGCCCTCCATCGGCCTGTCCCGTGTTGTCATGTCCGACGGCCCCTCCGGCGTCCGGGGTGAGGACTTCGACGAGCGCCACGACTCTGTTTCCCTGCCGTCGTCGTCCGCACTGTCCGCAACCTGGAGCGTGGAAACAGCGCGCCGCTATGGCCAGGTCCTGGGCCAGGAGGCCCGCCGCAAGGGCGTCCACGCAGTCCTGGGCCCCACCATTAATCTGCACCGTTCGCCGTTGGGCGGCCGGCACTTCGAATGCATGAGCGAGGACCCGCGCCTGACCGCCACGATGGCGGCCGGGTACGTTGCCGGCGTCCAGTCCATGGGCGTAGGGGCAACACCCAAGCACTACATTGCCAATGAGGCTGAAACCGAGCGTTTCACGTCCAACTCTGTGGTGGACGAGCGCCCCCTGCGCGAGCTCTACCTTGCAGCCTTCGAGGACGCCATCACCGAGGCGCGCGCCTGGCTGGTGATGAGCTCCTACAACTCCATTAATGGCACCACGGCCAGCGAAAACGAGCTCCTGAAGACGCCGCTGTCCACCGAATGGGGCTTTGACGGCGTCGTCGTCTCCGACTGGACCGGCGTCCGCTCGGTGGAAGCCGCCAACGCCAACCAGGACCTGGAGATGCCGGGACCGGCAGGCCACTGGGGCCCCAAGCTGCTGGCGGCCGTGAATGTCGGCCGCGTGAGCAGGTCCGCCATCCTTGAAAAGGTGGTCCGCATCCTGCGGCTCGCCGCCCGCGTCGGGTCGCTCGACGGAGTCTCCCCCGCCGCCACGGAACAGCCAGCACCTTTGAATGCCGCCGCCGTCGCCCGCGAAGTGGCAGTGCGTGGTGCTGTCCTGGTGCGCAACAGGGACGGCCTGCTGCCGCTGGATCCGCAGGCACTGGCAAGCGTCGCCATCAGTGGCCACAACGCGGAGGAGGCCCGCACCCAGGGCGGCGGCAGCGCCACCGTCATGCCCAAGCAGAACATCTCACCGCTTGAGGGCCTGCGTGCGGCGCTTCCGGAAGGTGTCCGCGTCAGTTATGCGCGCGGCGCCAAGGTGGCGGAGGGCCTGCAGGCTTTCCCCCGCACCTCGCTGCATAATCCGGTGTCCGGTGTGCCCGGCCTGCGGGTGACCTTCCTGGCCGGCGACGGGTCCGTCATCTCGGGGGAGGACCGGCTGGCGTCGCACCTGATCTGGTTTGGCATCGGCATCCCCGAGGGCGCAGCGGCCATCCGGATGGAAACGGAGTGGACCGCGCCGTCGGCCGGCATCCACCACCTGGGCATCGGCACCGTGGGCCGGGTCCGGCTGTCCCTGAATGGTGACGAGGTGTTCAATGGCGGGCTTGAGGACGACACCGACGTGCTCGGCGCGGCCCTGTTCGACCCGCCCAAGACCGTCCACCCCATCACCACCGCCGCCGGGGACACGGTCCGCGTCGAGGCCGTGTACGACCTCCCTGCGGACCAGGCCATCCCCTTCACGGCCATCCTCCTGGGCGAGGAAACGGTGGTGGATGACCCGCAGGCAGAGATCGACGCCGCAGTCGAGGCCGCCCGGACCGCCGATGTGGCGGTGGTGGTGGTGGGAACCAGCGCGGCCATCGAATCCGAGGGCTTTGACCGCAAGGACCTGGACCTTCCGGGCCGGCAGAACCAGCTGGTGGAAGCGGTGGCGGCGGTGAACCCGCGCACCGTGGTGGTGGTGAACTCCGGCTCACCCGTCCTCATGCCCTGGCTGGACAAGGTGGGCGCCGTCCTGCTGGGCTGGTTTGGCGGCCAGGAATTCGGCCGTGCCATCGCCGACATCCTGCTGGGTGCAGAAGAACCGGGCGGCCGCCTTCCCACCACCTGGCCTGCAGCCCTGGCTGACGTCCCGGTCCTGGACACCACCCCGGTGGACGGCAAGGTGGTGTACTCCGAGGGCATTCACATCGGCTACCGTGCGTGGCTCAGGCAACAGGCTGCCGGGGGTGCCGCACCGGCTCTTCCCTTCGGCTACGGCCTGGGCTACACCACGTTCGAGCTCGGCGCCCCGCATGCACGGGAGTCAGTCCCGGCCGGCTCCGACGTCGTCGTCCACGTTCCGGTCCGCAACACCGGCAGCCGGTCCGGCCGTGAAGTAGTGCAGGTGTACCTGGACCGGACCGAATCCGCTGTGGAACGGCCCGTCCGCTGGCTGGCGGGCTACGCGGGCACGCACCTGGCGCCCGGCGGCACCGAGAGCGTCGAGGTCCGGATTCCGGCCCGCTCCTTCGCGCATTACGACGGCGGCTGGCAGTTTGAGCGCGGCACCTTCCGGATCCTCGTGGGCCGTCACGCGGAGGACGACTTCCAGGAACTGGAAATCGAGGTCCGCTAGCCCACTGCGCCGGGCTGGGCGGGGTTATCCCTGCCCAGCCCGGCTTCTTTGTAGAACCCTTTGATATGGCCTGCCACCAGCTCCGCCGCCCGGCCGCCGTCGCCGTTCCTGACCGCAGCCAGGATGGCGTGGTGCTCGGCATGCAGGCGCGAGGCAGTTGCCTTCCAGTCCGGCAGGTTCCCCGTCAGTTCCGCGGCGTACCCCTGGATGGATTCGCGGAGCGAGCCCATCATGGCGCTGACCACTGCATTGCCTGCGGCGTTGGCCAGGGCCAGATGGAACTGGACATCGAGGGCCAGGAATTCCCCCACGGGCAGGCCTTCCGGAGCATCCATCGCCGCCAGGAGCGTGGCCGCATCGTCAAGCTGCGGCGCGTCCCGGCGGGCCCTCGCAGCGGCCCAGGACTCCAGCAGGACCCGGGTTTCCACAATGTCCGCCACGGGCAGGTGCTGGGTGGCCACGTGCAACCGAAGGGCTGAGCCGAGGGCGGCGGTGGGATCCGAAATCACCACTGTCCCGGCATCCGGGCCGGAGCCAACGCCGGACCGCACCACGCCCATGGCTTCAAGAATCCGGATGGCCTCGCGCACGGAGGTCCGGGAAACCTGGAGCTGTTCTGCCAGCGCGCGCTCCGCCGGGAGCCTGCCGCCTACGGCCAGGTCGCCGGCTGACAGACGATCCTCGATCCAGTGCAGAACCAGCTGGTGGGTGCGCATAGCAAAATAGTAGTTGATGTGGTTGGACCACATCACCTAGAGTGTGGCTGGACCATAGGAGGAGCCATGACCCACACCATCCAGCCCAACAACCCGGAGGCTACCCCGGCTCCGGACGCCACGGACGTCCCCGCAGCCCCGGCACCTGCCAAGGCTCCGTCGTCGGCCGCCCTTCCCGCAGCCCTGAAGCGCCGCGTCCCCAAGTACTCAGACCTGGCACCCCTGATGCAGTTCAAGAAGCCTGGGTTCAGCAAGGCTGCCCGACTGCAGCGGGCCAGCACCATTTGGGAACTCCGCGACATCGCCAAACGCCGCACCCCGAAGGCGCCCTTCGACTACACGGACGGCGCCGCCGAAGAGGAAATCACCCTCCGGCGCGCCCGCCAGGCTTTCCTGGACATCGAGTTCCGTCCGGGCATCCTGCGGAACGTCTCCAGCATCGACCTCAGCACCGGGATCCTCGGCAAGCCGTCGCGGCTGCCGGTCGGCATCGCCCCCACCGGCTTCACCCGGATGATGCAGTCCGAGGGCGAGTACGCCGGCTCCCAGGCCGCGGAAGCCGCCGGTATCCCCTACACGCTGTCCACCATGGGCACCGCCTCCATCGAGGACGTGGCCGCCGCCGCCCCGAACGGGCGCAACTGGTTCCAGCTGTACCTGTGGACGGACCGGGACCGCTCCCTGGAACTGATCGAACGCGCCGCCAGGGCAGGCAACGACACCCTCATGGTCACGGTTGACACCGCCGTGGCCGGCGCCCGGCTCCGGGACGTCCGCAACGGCATGACCATCCCGCCGGCGCTGACGCTCAAGACCGTCCTGGATGCCTCCTACCGGCCGGCCTGGTGGTTCAACTTCCTCACCCATGAGCCCCTGACGTTCGCCTCGCTCTCCCGCTACACCGGCACCGTGGCGGACCTGATCAACTCAATGTTCGATCCCACCCTGACGTTCGGGGACCTGGATTGGCTGCGGGAAACCTGGAAGGGCAAGCTCGTGGTCAAGGGCATCCAGACCGTGGAGGACGCCCGCCGCGTGGTGGACCACGGGGCCGACGGCGTGGTCCTGTCCAACCACGGCGGCCGCCAGCTGGACCGGGCCCCTATCCCGTTCCACCTGCTCCCCGAGGTCAAGCAGGCCTTCACCGCTGACAACAGCAAGGCCGCCATCATGCTGGACACCGGCATCATGAGCGGCGCGGACATCGTGGCGGCACTGGCCCTGGGCGCCGACTTCACGCTGATCGGCCGCGCCTACCTCTACGGACTGATGGCCGGAGGCCGCGCAGGCGTGGACCGGACCCTGCAGATCCTGGAAAAGGACATGGCCCGCACCATGGCCCTGCTGGGTGTCAGCCGCGTTTCCGAGCTCACCCCGGACCACGTGCGGCTGCTGGCCAAATAGGTCCTGCCTCTTCCGGCCGAACCCTACTTCTTGCGTCCGAACTTGGGCAGGTTGGGGAGGCTGGCCAGCAGGTCGGCCGCCCTCGTGGCCGCCCGGCCAACGGTGCGTCCGATCTGCTGCGGAACGGTATCGTCGCTCAGCGGGGCGGCCGTCCCGCCGGGAATCACGACGGCGGGGCTTAGCTCGGCGCCTTCCCGCACCAGCAGGGGCGCCGGGACCTCTTCCCGGGGTTTCTGCGACGCCGCCGGTTGCACCGTCCTGGGGGCCGGCGGCAGCGAAGCGGCCGCAGCGGCAACGCCCTCCTGCAGGTGGGCTGGGACGTCCGGGGCGGTCGCTGCCTGGGCCGGTGCTGACTGAGCTGCTGCTGACTGGGCCGCTGCTGACTGATCCGCGCCGGCAGGTGCGGCGGCGGCATTGCCGCCGGTGCCGACGTCGAACGTTTCCAGCCAGCTGGCGATGCCTTCCAGCGGGCCCCGGTTCAAGGCGTAGTAGCGCTTCTGGCCCTGCGCCCGCATGCTGACCAGCTGCGCTTCACGGAGGACTTTCAGGTGCTTGGAAATGGTGGGCTGGCTCGCCGCCAGTTCCTCCACCAGTTCCCCCACGGCTTTGTCTCCTGCCCGAAGGGCCACCAGGATGTCCCGCCGGGTGGATTCCGCTATGACGGCAAATACGTCGTCTGTCACCATGCCTCCCACCCTAGCGACATATACGTCTAAAGGCATCAACTATTTCGGCGGCGCGAAGTTCCGGCTGGACTAGTCGAACCAGGGATCCAGCCCGTGCAGCGGGAATACTGCCTTGCGGGTGGCCATGACGGTGCGGTCCACGGCGTCATTGGGGTCGAAGCCCACTTCCCAGGAGCGCCACCAGAGCTCCACGTCGTCCCCCATGAGGGCGGGCGCCTCCCTGCCGAACTTCTCCATTACGTACTGCCGCCAGTCCGCCGGCACGGGTGCCCGCAGCGGTACCGGGCGTCCCGCGGCGATGGCCACCAAGTGGCTCCAGGCCCGTGGCACCACATCCAGCACGTTGTAGCCTCCGCCGCCGGTGGCAATCCAGCGGCCGCCGCAATACCTTTCGGCAAGGTGCCCGACGGCGTTCGCTGCCTCGCGCTGTCCGTCCACGCTGAGGTTGAGGTGCGTGAGGGGGTCGCTGCGGTGCGAGTCACAGCCGTGCTGGCTCACGATCACCCCGGGTTCGAAGGCACCCACCAGTTGCGGCACCACGGCGTAGAAGGCGCGCAGCCAGCCGGCGTCGGAAGTGCCCGCAGGCAGGGCGACGTTCACGGCCGTCCCCTCCGCCGCGGGGCCACCCACCTCGTTGGCGAAGCCCGTGCCGGGAAAGAGAGTCAGCCCCGTCTCGTGCAGCGAGAGCGTGAGGACCCGGGGATCGTCCCAGAAGATGTTCTGCGTGCCGTCGCCGTGGTGCGCGTCGACGTCGATATAGGCCACCTTGCCCACGCCGCCGTCGAGCAGTTTCTGCACGGCAAGGGCGGCGTCGTTGTAGATGCAGAATCCGCTGGCGCGTTCCCGGGCGGCGTGGTGCATGCCGCCGCCGAAGTTCACCGCGTGGACGGCCGAACCATCCAGCACGCGCTGGGCCGCCAGCAGCGAGCCGCCGGCCAGGCGCGCCGCGGCCTCGTGCATGCCCGCGAATGCCGGATCATCCTCGGTTCCCAGCCCGCGCGACTCGTCCGGCCGGGAAGGGTCCGCACTGACCCGGCGGACTGCTGCAACATAATCAGCAGAGTGGACGGACTCCAGTTCCGCGTCCGACGCGACCTCCGGGGCCGCCAGGTCAACGTGGTCCAGGTCGAAGAGCCCCAGGCTGCGGGACAGGCGCGCGGTCAGGTCCATACGCTCCGGCGCCATGGGGTGGCCCGGCCCAAAGTTGTAAGCTGTCATGTCAGGACTCCACGCCACCATCGTTGGCGGCGCGGGCTGGCTGAGTCCGGGCAGGTATGTCATCAATCACAGGCTACCCGAGCCCACGCTGCCGCCGGCCCGGCCATGACGCGGGCTTTAGTGGTTTACTACTGAAGGAAGCCGTTTCAACCGAGGAAAACCCACACATGACGCAAAGCCAGTCGAGGCCCCGGACTCCGGCCCCCTGGCACCCCCCGGCGCAGGAGCGGGAGGGCCTCTGGATCTTCACGCGGCTGCGCGACTTCATCGACGACATCGCCAACACCTCCCCCGCACGGCTGGCGCTGACCGCGTTCGCCGCCGTGTGCACGGTATTCACCTTCCTGCTGTCCCTGCCCGTATCATCGGCTGACGGAACACCCACCCCCGTCCACCAGGCCCTGTTCACGGCTGTCTCCGCGGTGTGCGTCACGGGACTCACGGTGGTTTCGACGGCGGTCCACTGGTCCTTCTTTGGCCAGTTGGTGATCCTGGTGGGCATCTTCATCGGCGGTTTGGGCACGTTGACGCTGGCGTCGCTGCTGGCGCTCATGGTGAGCAAGCGGCTGGGTGTCCGGGGCAAGATCATTGCTGCGGAGTCCATGAACAACGCCGGCCGCCTGGGCGAAGTGGGCACGCTGCTGCGGATCGTCATCACCACTTCCGTGGTCATCGAGGGCATCCTGGCGCTCGCCCTGGTCCCGAGGTTCCTCACCCTGGGCGAACCGTTCTGGCAGTCTGTCTGGCACGGCGTCTTCTATTCCATTTCGTCGTTCAACAACGCTGGCTTCACGCCGCACTCGGACGGCATCGTGCCCTACGAGACGGACCTGTGGATTCTGATCCCACTCATGGTGGGGGTCTTCCTGGGCAGCCTGGGGTTCCCGGTGGTGATGGTCCTGCAGCAGAACGGCCTGAACTGGAAGAAATGGAACCTCCACACCAAGCTCACCATCCAGGTGTCGCTCATCCTGCTCGCCGCGGGCACGTTCCTGTGGGCCCTGATGGAGTGGGACAACGCCCGGACAATCGGGCCGATGGCCATCGGCGACAAGATCACCCATTCCCTTTTTGCCTCGGTCATGACGCGTTCGGGTGGATTCAACCTGGTGGACCAGAATCACATGGAATCCACCACCAAGCTGCTGACTGACGCGCTGATGTTCGCAGGCGGCGGGTCGGCGTCGACGGCGGGCGGCATCAAGGTGACCACCATCGCCGTGATGTTCCTGGCCATCGTTGCCGAAGCCCGCGGCGATGCCGACGTGAAGGTGTACGGCCGGACCATCCCGCAGGGCACCATGCGGGTGGCCATTTCCGTCATCGTTGCCGGCGCCACGCTTGTTTCCGTCTCCGCCTTCCTGCTCCTGCAGTTCAGCGGCGCATCACTGGACCGGGTACTGTTTGAGACGATTTCGGCCTTCGCCACGGTGGGCCTGAGCACCGGCCTCAGCGCGGAGGTTCCGCCCGAGGGCGTCTACGTACTGACAGCCCTCATGTTCGCCGGCCGTGTGGGCACCGTGACCCTCGCCGCTGCACTGGCCCTGCGCCAGCGCAGCCAGCTGTACCACTACCCCGAAGAGAGGCCGATCATTGGCTAGTTCCACAGATGCCCCCCGGCGCCCCGCCCACAATGCTCCGGTACTGGTGATCGGGCTGGGCCGCTTCGGATCATCCACCGCCGAGCAGCTGGTCAAGCAGGGCCGGGAAGTACTCGCCATTGAACGGGACCGGAACCTGGTGCAGAAATGGGCGCCCCTCCTGACCCACGTCGTGGAGGCCGACGCCACCAATATTGACGCACTCCGCCAGCTGGGTGCCCAGGAGTTCAGCTCCGCCGTCGTGGGCGTGGGCACCTCCATTGAGTCCTCGGTACTGATCACCGTGAACCTGGTGGACCTGGGCATCGAGCACCTCTGGGTCAAGGCCATCACCCCGTCGCACGGCAAGATCCTGACCCGTATCGGCGCGAACCACGTCATCTACCCCGAGGCCGACGCCGGTGTCCGCGCCGCACACCTGGTCTCCGGGCGCATGCTGGACTTCATCGAGTTCGACGACGACTTTGCCATCGTGAAGATGTACCCGCCGCGCGAAACCGTGGGCTTCACCCTGGACGAGTCAAAGGTCCGCTCCAAGTACGGCGTGACCATCGTGGGCGTGAAGTCCCCGGGTGAGGACTTTACCTACGCCCGGCCCGAGACCAAGGTGTCATCCCGGGACATGCTCATAGTCTCCGGCCACGTGGACCTGCTGGAGAGGTTCGCGGCCCGGCCGTAGCCGGAGCCACGCCCGCGGGGCGACGCCTCGCAGGCCCCTGCCCGGGCCTGCGAGGGCAGAATGCGGCGCCGATCAGCCGAGCTGCCTGGTGATCTCCGCTGCCCGGTCAGCGGCCGCGCGGGCGCCGGCGGCGATGATGGCGGGGATGCCCTGTTCGTCAAAGGTGGCAATGGCGCGTTCGGTGGTGCCGTTGGGGCTGGTGACGGCCTTGCGCAGGGCTGCGGGATCTGCCCCGGGCTCGGCCAGCATGAGGCCGGCGCCGGCCACGGTTTCGCGCGCCAGCAGCAGGGACAGCTCCCGGTCCAGGCCCAGCTCTTCCCCTGCCGATGCCATGGCCTCGGCAAGGTAGAACGCGTAGGCGGGGCCGGAGCCGCTGATGGCCGAGAGCGCATCCACCTTCTCCTCGGGGACCTCAACCACAGTTCCTGCGCCCTGCAGCATGTCTTTGACCATCTGGAGCTGCTTCGGGGTGCAGTGCGTGCCGGGCGAGACCGAGACGACGCCTCGGCCCAGCTTTGCGGGGGTGTTGGGCATGGTCCGGATTACCGGCTGCCCCGCGGGGAGTGCAGCCTCCAGCTGGGCGATGGACACGGCCGCAGCCACACTGACCACCACGGTGTCGGGCGAAAGGGCCGGGCTTATTTCCCTTGCCAGGTCCGCGATACCCACCGGCTTGACGCCGAGGATGACCACGGCGGATCCCTTGGCGGCCTGCCTGTTGTTGTCAGGCTCTTCCTCGCCGGCGATGGCGGTGATCCCGTGGTACCGCTCGGCCAGTTCCGCGGCGCGCCCAGCGCGCCGGACGGTGGCCACCACATCCCCCGGGTCCTTCCCGGCCTCCAGCAGGCCGCCAAGAATGGCTTCGTTCATGGATCCACAGCCAAGGAATGCGATTCGGTTGCTCATGCCTCCATCATTGCAGTTGGGAGGCATTCACAGGCAACTCCCATCTTCAGCGCAGGCAGCACACAACTTCGGGTCCTAACGTAGTTATTACCTCATTGAGGGTGCGAGTGATGCGGCAGGCATGGGGATGCCTGCCAAGGGCACCGGTGGCACGGCAGCAGGTTTTCCCCCATTTTCCTGTTGCCGGCCCCGGTGCTTCCGCATTTAAAGAACCCGCTGCGAAGCAGGCAAGGCGCCTGTGACTAGACCGCCGCGTCCACCGGCCGGGCGGCCGCAACATGGGGGGCTGGCTCCAGGGGCCCGGCAAACACCAGCTGGTCCAGGCGCCGCAGGATGAGACCTTCACGGAGCGCCCAGGGGCAGATACGAAGCTTCTTGAACTTGAACATCTCCAGGGCTGCCTCGGCCACCAAAGCGCCGGCGAGGAGCTGATGGGCGCGCGCCTCGGAGACACCGGGAAGGTGCAGCCTGTCCTCCGAACTCATGGCCGAGATCCGCTGGGTCCAAATGCCCAGGTCCGAGGCGTGCAGCTCCCTCTTGACGTACGGCCCTTCCGCGCTGGGGGCAGCACCGGCGATGCGGGCCAGGGAGCGGAAGGTCTTGGAGGTTCCGGCGACCACGTTTGCCCGGCCCAGGCCGTCGAATTCGCGGACGGCAGGTTTGAGCGTGGCCCTGATGTACCGCCGCAGTTCCTTGACGCTTTTGGCCGACGGCGGATCCTCGGCGAGCCAGTCCCTGGTGAGCCGGCTGGCGCCCAGGGGCACCGAGGTGGCTACTTCCGGAAGTTCATCCTGGCCGAAGGCCATTTCAAAGGAGCCGCCGCCAATGTCCAGGTTCAGGATGGGACCCGCTCCCCATCCATGCCAGCGCCGTACAGCGAAGAAGGTCATGGACGCCTCTTCGCTGCCGGTGAGTTCCTGGAGGGTCACTGTGGTTTCGTGCTTGACCCGGGCCAGGACGGCTGGGCCGTTGGTGGCCTCGCGGATGGCCGAGGTACAGAACGCCAGCAGGTCCTCGGCCTTGTGCCGCGCCGCGAACTCCCAGGCTTCCAGCACAAACTCGGTCAGCTCGTGCTGGCCCTCGTCGCTGATGCTGCCATCCGGTTCAAGGTACTGCACCAGGGACAGCGGCCGTTTATGGGACGCGAACGGGACCGGCTGCGCGCCCGGGTGGGCATCCACCAGGAGCAGATGGACAGTATTGGAACCAATGTCGAGGACGCCTAGACGCATGGGGACATTATTGCTCGTCGGCGCGCTTGAAGTCGCGCCTGATGTTGGCAACGCCCTCGGGATTGATCTCGAAACCGTAGGCTGCACCGGGGTTGATCACCATGCCCAGCTCATCGCCGATGTTGGCGATGATGGCAGCGCCCTGCGTGCCCAGCACATTGGGCGCGGCTTCCAGGTACTGCTGGTCCACCCTGCTGGGGTGCGAAAAGACGGCAAGGACGGGGTCGCCGTCGGCGTTGGCAAGGACCAGGGGCTCCACCTGGGAGTCGATGCCCTCAACCGTGTCCGAGCTGATGATGTAAACCTCGCTGTTGAGGAAGGACAGGATGACGTCCACCGGGTCGGCGTCAGGCTGCCCGCCGGTGGCGAGCTTCTCCTCGAGGTCGTTGAGCGGCTGGAGATCCTTGTGCGCGGGCTGTTCAGTCATTCCCCTAGCCGATCACGATACGGTGGCCGGCGCAAACGCGCCGGCCACGCGCCTACTTCTTGGCCGTTGCCTTCTTCTTGGCGGGCGCCTTGCGGGTGGCGGTCCGCTTGACCGGGCCCTTGGCGCGCTTCTCCGCCAGCAACTCCACGGCCTGTTCCCGGGTGAGTTCCTCCAGCGAGGTGGCACGGGGGACCGTGATGTTGGTGATGCCGTCGGTGATGTAGGGCCCAAACCGGCCCTCCTTCACCACGATGTTCTTCTCGGATACCGGGTCCGGGCCGAACTCCGCCAGCGGGGGCACCGCGGAACGGGCCCCGCGCTGCTTGGGCTGCGAGTAGATCTCCAGGGCCTGCTCCAGGGTGATGGTGAAGATTTCCTCTTCGGAACCGATGGAGCGGGAGTCAGTCCCCTTCTTCAGGTAGGGCCCGAACCGGCCGTTCTGCACCGTGATGAGGTTGCCTTCGGCGTCCTCCCCCAGTGCCCGGGGCAGGCTCATGAGCTGGAGTGCCTCGTCCAGGGTGACGGACTCAACGGTCATCGACTTGAAGAGCGATCCCGTGCGCGGCTTTGCCTTGACGGGCTTCTTCGGCGGCTTGGGCTTGCCGTTCTTGTAGTACTCCACCGGCTGGTTGGCCAGTTCCTCGTCGGTCATCTCAGGAATGATCTCGGTGACGTAGGCGCCGTAACGGCCGTTCTTGGCCACCACGGTGTGTCCCGTGTGCGGATCGGCGCCGAGCACGCGTTCCTCCGGGGCCGCCGTCTCCATCAGTTCGATGGCCTTGGCCGCGGTCAGCTCATCGGGAGCCAGGTCCTCGGGCACGTTGGCGCGCGCCGATTCCACGATCTCGCCCGTCTTCGGGTCCACCACGGCGGCGGAGCTTTCCAGGTAGGGGCCGAACTTGCCCACCCGGAGCGTGATCTCGTCGGTGATCGGGATCGAGTTGATTTCCCGGGCATCGATCTCGCCCAGGTTGTTGACGATGCTCAGCAGGCCCGGATCGGAATCCTCGCCGAAGTAGAAGTGCCGCAGCCACGAGGCACCGGCTTCCTGGCCGTTGGCGATCTTGTCCAGGTCGCCTTCCATGTCGGCGGTGAACTCGTAGTCCACGTAGTCGGAGAAATGCTGCTCCAGGAGCCGGATGACGGAGAAGGCGATCCAGCTGGGCACCAGGGCCGAGCCCTGCTTCCGGACGTAGCCGCGGTCCTGGATGGTGGAGATGGTGGAGGCGTACGTGGACGGACGGCCGATGCCCTTCTTCTCCAGCTCCGCGGTCAGCGAGGCTTCCGTGTAGCGCGGCGGCGGGGAGGTCTCGTGGCCCACAGCCTGGATGTCCGCAGCCGTCAGGGAGTCATCCTTGGCCACATTGGGCAGCCGGCGTGCTTCGTCGGAGTCGTCGTCGCCGCGGGTCTCGTCCTTGCCTTCCTCGTAGGCGGCAAGGAAGCCGGGGAAGGTGATCACGGTGCCGGAGGCGGAGAACTCGGCGTCGCGCCCGTCGCTGGAAACCGCACCCAGGCGGATGGTGGCCGTTGACCCCTTGGCGTCGCCCATCTGGGAGGCGACCGTGCGCTTCCAGATGAGTTCGTACAGGCGGAACTCGTCGCCGGAGAGCTGCTTGGCGACCTGGGCAGGCGTGCGGAAGGAGTCACCGGCGGGGCGGATGGCCTCGTGTGCTTCCTGGGCGTTGGCGGCCTTGTTGGAGTAGACGCGCGGCGACTGCGGAATGTATTCGGGGCCGTACAGTTCGGAGGCCTGGCGGCGGGCTGCCGTGATGGCCTCATCGCTCAACGCGGAGGAGTCCGTACGCATATAGGTGATGTAGCCGTTTTCGTACAGCCGCTGGGCGATCTGCATGGTGCTCTTGGAGGAGAAGCGCAGCTTGCGGCCGGCCTCCTGCTGCAGCGTGGAGGTGGTGAACGGCGCGGCGGGACGGCGGGTGTACGGCTTGGTGTCCACCGAGCGGACGCGGAAGTCAGCGTTCTGCAGGCCGGCCGCCAGGGACGTTGCCAGTTCCTCGTTGAGGTGGGCCACGTTCCGGGACGTGAGCTCGCCGTTGTCGTTGAAGTCGCGGCCCGTGGCTACCTTGGCGCCGTCGACGGCGGCCAGCTTGGCCTTGAACGAGCCTGATTCGGCGCCGAACTGGCCGGTCAGGTCCCAGTAGGAGGCAGCCTTGAAGGCCATGCGTTCGCGTTCGCGGTCCACCACCATGCGGGTGACCACGGACTGCACGCGTCCGGCGGACAGGCCGCGGGCTACCTTGCGCCACAGCACGGGTGAGATTTCGTAGCCGTAGAGGCGGTCCAGGACGCGGCGGGTTTCCTGGGCGTCCACCAGGTCCTGGTCCACGTCGCGCAGGTTGCCCATGGCGCGCTGGATGGCTTCCTTGGTGATTTCGCCGAACGTCATCCGGTACACCGGGACCTTGGGCTTGAGTACTTCCAGCAGGTGCCACGCGATGGCCTCGCCCTCGCGGTCCCCATCGGTTGCGAGATAGAGTTCGTCGGCGTCCTTCAGCGCGGCTTTGAGCTCGGTGACCTTTTTCTTCTTGTCCGGAGACACCACGTAGTAGGGCTTGAAGTCGTGTTCAATGTCGACGGCGAACTTGCCGACTGAGGTTTTCTTCAGCTCGGCAGGGAGTTCGGACGGCTGCGGCAGGTCCCGGATGTGACCAATGGAGGCCTCTACGATGAAGCCCTCGCCGAGGTACTTGGCGATGGTCTTGCTCTTGGCCGGAGACTCCACAATCACGAGTTTCTTGCCGGTTTTGGCCTTGCTTGGCACGGTGCTCCTACAGAAAAAGGTTGCTGGGGCAGATGAGCCCATGTTCGCCTAGTTCACCATATTTTGGGGAATCGTGCGCATTCATGTGGAAAAGACGGGGCTCTGTTGAGGGCTTGAGGGGGCTTACTCGACGGCGGGATTTCCGGCCGGGACCAGGAAGCCGTCACGGACCAGGTTGGCCACGTCGGCGAGCAGCGCACCCTGGAAAGTCCCGGCGTCGAACCCCTCCCCGCCGCCGAGGAGGGCCTCCAAAGCCCCGGCGATCTGCCCGGCGGTGAGGTCGCCGTCGCACGCGGACACGAAGCCGGCCAGCTCCGTGCTCATCAAATTGGTACGGCGCAGCCCGGCACCCTGCCGGAGCAGGATCACGCCGGGGTGTTCGGCGCCCGGGCGCTGGTGGCGCTCCTCGGTGACGTCCTCCGCCACGAGCAGGTGCGTGGCCGCAAGGTCATGCCCAGCAAGCCACTCGGCGCGTTCGACGGCGGCACCCAGGTGGGGGCCGATGGGCTGCTCGATGGGGTACGTGATTTCCTCGAAGCGGCTGATGGCGGCAGCGCGGCCGTCAGCGGGACGGCGCAGCCAGACCATGCCGAAGCCGATGCCGGCCACATCCCGCGACCCGAAATCGGCGAGGTACTGGGCATACGCCTCCCGGTAGTGCTGCCGGTCCCGGGACTCCGAGGCGTCACGAAGCCAGGTTTCGGCGTATTGTTCCGGGCTGACCTCTTCACGCTGGATGAACCAGGCGTCCGTGCCCTGCCGCACCCAGGACTTTGGCCGCTCATCCCAGCTGCTGCAGGCGGCGACCTCCCAGTTGCCCAGCATCTGGGCCCAACCGCCGGGGTCCAAAACGCCGGGCAGGCCTGCCACCAGGGACGCCACGATCCCGTCGCCCGGGAGGCCGCCGTCGCGGTAGGTGAACTGGTCCGCCGCGTCCTCGCCGGGACTGCGCGGGGTGATGACGAACGGCGGGTTGGACACCACCAGGCCGAACTCTTCCCCGGCCACCGGCTCCAGGAGCGACCCCAGACGGAGGCTGACCCGGTCTTCGAGGCGGTCCGGGTCGACGGACAGCGCCTCCGCATTGAGCAGGATGTTGAACCGCGCGTAGGCCAGCGCACGTTCGGAGATGTCGGTGGCGGTCACGTGCTGGCAGTGGTGCAGCAGGTGGAAGGCCTGGATGCCGCACCCTGTCCCCAGGTCCAGCGCGCGCTCGGTGTGGCGGCGGATGGTGGTCTGCACCAGGGTGGTGGATGCCTGCCCGATGCCCAGGACGTGGTCGTGCCGGAGCACCCCAGCCTGCTGGTGGGCGGCGAGGTCGCTGGCCACCCACAGCTCCGCGCCGCCGCTGCCGTCCTCATTCTCGTCCCAGCCGTACGGCCGCAGGTCAGCCTTCGCCGTAAGGAGCCCGGAGCCGGGGACAGGCTGCACCAGCCCCAGTTCAAGGAGTCCGTCGGCGCCGGTGCCCGGCAGTGCGGCGTCGAGGGTTTGGCGTTCCTGCGGCTCGGCGAGCAGCCACAAGCGGACGACGGCGGCGAGCGGCGCCGTGCCGTTGTCGGCCTGCACAGCATGCTCGACGGCGAGCAGCGCGGGGATGATCTGGTCCCGGTTCAGCGCGGCCGAGGCCGCCGGGCCCAGCAGCCGCGCCACGCCGTCAAGCGTGTAGTCCAGCCCGCGCAGGTCCGCGGCGAGGGTTGATAGCAGGGCGGGGACATCGCTGCGGGGAGCGTCGGGGGTATTTCCGGCGGTGAACTCATAAGGGGATCCAGGCATCGCTCAAGTTTAGTCCGGCGTGGCTGCGGGGTACGGTGGTCACATGCCTTCCCGCCTTCCCCTCCTTCCGCGCGCCCGCACGGCAGCCGCTGTGGTCCGCCGTTCGCTGCCGGGGACGGTAGTGGCCGCGGCTCTCTGCCTGGCCGTGGCGGGGTGTTCACCTGTGAACTCAGTGGAGAACGCGGATGTTCCCAAGTGGCGGGCCACCGCCCTGCCCTCGAAGCCGGCGGGTGTTGTGCTCCAGGATTCGGGGAAGATCCTCAACCGGGACCGCATTGTGCAGGAGGCCGCCAGGGTGCCGGCCGGCAGCTATGTGCTCACGGCGGTGTGCGAAGGGACCGGCAAGGCCTTCTTCGCCGTTTCCCTGGACGGCAAAGCCGTTACGGAAGCAGGAGCAGCCTGCAACGGACGGCAGGAAACCACCAAAATCACGCTGCCCGCCACCGGGCGGGTCGAAATCAGCAGCTCCAGCGTGGACGCACCGCTGCTCTACGCCTACCAGCTGGCGCCGGCGAAATAAGCCCTCTTCCGGCTCTGGCCCGCCGCCCGCCGCGGGCTTAGAGTCTGACTATGCCCAGCGTGCGGGAAATCTCCGCGCCCCCTCCCGAAGGGACAGCACGGGCGCCCCTGGCACCGAAGCCGGGAGCCTTCGTCGCCCTTGGACTGGTGCTTGCGGCAGGTGCACTGGCTGGCTGTGAATATACGTACGACGACGGCAGGGCCGGCAGCGCGCAGGGCACCGGGACCGTTGCGCCGGCGCCGGCATTCACCCGCGACCCGCTGCAACAGGATCCGGTGAGCGAGGCTGAGCTGGGTGACTGGGTGTCCCGGGCCCTTCCGGGCACCACCGGCCCCGTGGTCCAGGCCGACGCCGGGCTTCTGGCTGCCGGGGAGGACCGGCTGGTCTCGTCGCCGGTGCTGGACACCGGGACCTATATCTTGTCCATCGCCTGCCGCAGCCAGCGCCGGGTGACCTTCACTGTCCGCACCGAGACCCTCACCCTGGTGGACCTGGCCCTCCGGTGCGGCATCAACCGCGAGAACGTCATCTACATGTCAACGGACAGCGTCCTCACGGTCCGGGTGGAAGCCAGGACCGCGGCGAACTACGCGTTCCGGGTGCACAGGCTCTAAACCAGGATGACGGGCGGGCATCACTCTCCTCTGCCTGGTTGCCTTGCGATGGGGCTCAGGCCGCCGCGCAGCCTTCCGGGCAGCGGAGCGTCTCCGGACTGGCGGCGCAATCGGCGCAGTACAACGTGAGGGTGCGGCAGCTCGGGTTGGAGCAGTTCTCGAATTTACTGGTGGGCGCCGAGCAGCGGGCGCACTGGCCGATGGTCTTGGCGTCCTCGCTGAACTCCAGGTGCATGCGCTTGTCAAAGACGTACAGCGATCCCTCCCAGAGCCCCTGGTCCTTGAAGGCTTCGCCGTACCGGACGATCCCGCCGTCGAGCTGGTACACCTCCTTGAAGCCACGGTTCACCATCAGGCTGGAGAGCACCTCGCAGCGGATGCCTCCGGTGCAGTAGGTCACCACCGGCTTGTCCTTCAAAGAGTCGTACTTGCCGGACTCCAGCTCCTTGATGAAGTCATGGGTCGTGGCGACATCCGGCACCACCGCGTCCTTGAACCGGCCAATCTGCGCTTCGAAGGCGTTCCGGCCGTCGAAGAAAACCACGTCCCCGCCCTCCTGCTTCCTGGCCTCCACGAGCTCATGGAGCTCCTCCGGCTTGAGGTGCTTCCCGCCGCCAACCACACCACCGGCGTCAACCTTGAGTTCTCCGGGCGCGCCGAAGGAAACAATCTCGTCCCGGACCTTCACGCTGAGCCGCGGGAAGTCCTCCGCGCCGCCGTCGGACCACTTGACGTCAATTCCCCGGAACCCGGAGTACTCGCGGGTGGTCTTAACGTACTGTTTGACGGCGCCGATTTCCCCGCCCACCGTGGCATTGATCCCGTCCTTGGAAATGAGGATGCGGCCGGTCAGTCCCAGCTTTTCGCACAGGGCACGCTGCCAGAGGCGGACGGCGTCCGGGTCAGCGATGGGGGTAAAGCCGTAAAAGAGCACAATCTTGTTCAAAGCCACGTATTTAAGGGTACCGGCTGCTTTAAGGGCAGCGGCTGCGCTGCCGGGCCGGCCCGGTCCGCGTGCGGCAGCCCGGCCCCGGTCCACAGCGGCAGGCGCGGGTCCGCACGGCAGGCCAGGGCGGGGCGTATCACAATTGCATAAGCACTTCCGCACCCCCTGTTGCTTACGATCGGGCTGGAATAGTGTTCTTGCCATGAGCCCGGAAACCCTGGTTGAAGACATCACTGGCCTGCTCGAAGTGTGGGTTGCCGGCTGGGCCGGATGTCGCGGCTACCGGACCTCCACGGAGGGCCGTTTTCCCGCTGCTCTCCGCTCTGACACCAGCGGTGAGTGGGAAGTTTTCGCATCCGAACCCACCGATGACGAGTTCGCCGCCCTCGCGGCCAGGACTGCGGAATCCCCGGCGCGGGTACTGACCATTCTCACCAACGACCCCTCACGGTACGCCGCCCTGGCAGCCCGTCAGGGGCTGAACGTCACGTCTGATTCGCAGACGATGATGATTGTGGACATGGAGACGCAGGACGCGGAGGACCCTTGGCTGTCCGACGACGAGCTGAGCCTGTCCACATACGAGCAGGACGGCGTGCACTATGCGGAGGTCCGCTCCGGAGACGCCCTCGCGGCCAGTGGCAGGGTGTTCGTGGTGGGTGATACCGCAGTGTTCGACAAGATCATCACCGAGCCGGCGTTCCAGCGCAGGGGCCTGGGCAGTTTCATCATGCGTGCGCTGGCGGCCCAGGCCTTCGGGCACGATGTCCGCGCCGGTTTGCTGCTGGCTTCCCTGGACGGGCAGAAGCTCTACTCCCATCTTGGCTGGACCACGGTAGCCCGGGTCCTGATGCTCTCGGCGTCCCATGACGGCGCGGACCTCTCCCTGAGCTGAACGAATCCCAGCTGGGCCTGCCGTTTGTTTTCCCTGTGGCGAACCTCGGGCGGGCGGCACAGTTACGGGTGGAAGAATGGTGGGGTGAACCCCCATGACTCCCTGATTCCTTTGCTGGGCCGCGGCCCGGAGCCGGAACAGCTGCGTCATGTCCGCACCATACCGGCGCGGGAGGCAGTCCACGCGCCCTGGCCTGAATGGGTTCACCCGGACATTGCGGCGGCGTACGGGATGCTGGGCATCCGCGAGCCGTACCGGCACCAGGTTGACGCGGCCGATGCAGCGCACTCGGGCCAGCACGTTGTGGTGGCCACCGGCACTGCGTCCGGAAAGTCCCTGGCGTACCAGTTGCCGGCGCTGGATGCGATCCACCGGTCCGAGCTCCGCGTGCTCGCGGACCCGGGCAAGATTCACGACGACGGCGCCGTCACCCTTTACCTCTCCCCCACCAAGGCGTTGGCGGCGGACCAGCTGAACGCCATCCGCGCCCTGAAGCTGCCCACGGTGCGGGCGGAAACCTACGACGGCGACACCGACCCCTCCGCCCGCCGGTGGATCAGGGACCATGCCAACTTCATCCTGGCCAATCCCGACATGCTGCACTTTGGCATCCTTCCCAACCACGCGTGGTGGGCCGGTTTCTTCCGCCGGCTCCGCTACGTCATCGTGGACGAAGCGCACAGCTACCGGGGCGTATTTGGATCACACGTGGCCAACTTGATGCGGCGGCTGCGCCGGATCTGCGCCTATTACGGTGCGGGAACCGCGTTCCCCGAGCCCGTGTTCATCGCTGCCTCCGCCACCGCGTCCGAGCCCGATGTCTCGTTCTCCCGCCTCATCGGGGCGCCCGTCAAGGCGGTGTCCCGTGACTGCTCGCCGCACGGGGCCACCACCGTGGCACTGTGGGAACCGGCGCTGACCGAGGTCAGGGGTGAGAACGGCGCGAAGGAGCGGCGGACCGCCGTGGCCGAAACCTCCGACCTGCTGGCCAACCTGGTATCCGCCCGGGTCCGCACCATCGCCTTCATCAAATCCCGCCGCGGTGCCGAAACCATCTCCGCAATTACCAAGCGGCTCCTCGACGAGGTGGATCCCAGCCTCCCGCAGCGGGTGGCCGCCTACCGGTCGGGGTACCTGCCGGAGGAACGCCGGGCGGTGGAGAAATCCCTGCGTTCGGGCCAGCTGCTGGGGGTTTCCAGCACGTCTGCGTTGGAACTCGGGATCGACATCTCTGGCCTGGATGCCGTCCTGGTGGCCGGCTGGCCCGGTACGCGGGCATCGCTGTTCCAGCAGATCGGCAGGGCCGGCCGGGCGGGCCAGGATGCCATCGCGGCCTTTGTGGCCAGCGATGACCCGCTGGACACTTTCCTGGTAAACCATCCCGAGGCCATCTTCGACGTGTCGGTGGAAGCGACGGTCTTCGACCCTTCAAACCCCTACGTTCTGGGACCGCACCTGTGTGCGGCAGCGGCTGAGCTTCCCCTGGGGCCGGCCGAGCTGGACCTCTTTGGGCCCACCGCCGAAATGCTCCTGGACCGGCTGGTTGCCCAGGGCTACCTCCGGCGGCGGCCCGCGGGCTGGTTCTGGACCCACTCGCAAAGCGCGGCGGCGATGGTCAACCTGCGGGCAGACGGTGGGGGCCCGGTCAGCATCGTCGACGCCGAGACGGGTTCCCTCCTGGGGACCATGGACTCGCCGCAGACGCACTACCAGGCACACACCGGAGCCGTATATGTCCATCAGGGTGACACCTATGTGGTGGAGGACCTGAATGAAGACGACCACTGCGTCATGGTCCGCCGGGCCAACCCCGACTACTACACGACAGCACGCGACGTAACCCAGATCGAGGTCCTGGATACCCTGCGGACCATGCAGTGGGGCGACGTTACCGTCCACTTCGGCGACGTGAAGGTCACCACCCAGGTTGTCTCCTTCCAGCGCAAGGCCCTGATCTCCAATGAGGTCCTGGGCGAGGAGCCGCTGGAACTCGGTGCACGGGAGCTCTTCACCAAGGCGGTGTGGTTCGTGGTGGATAACCGTTCGTTGACCGGGGCCGGCCTCATCGAAGCGCAGTTCCCCGGCGCCCTGCATGCCGCGGAGCACGCCGCGATAGGACTTCTGCCGCTGGTGGCTTCCAGCGACCGGTGGGACATCGGCGGTGTCTCCACTGCCCTGCATGCCGATACCGGGATGCCCACCATTTTCGTGTACGACGGGCACCCCGGCGGAGCCGGCTTTGCCGAACGCGGATTCGACAAAGCCATGGTCTGGCTGGCAGCGACCCGCGATGCCATCAAGGCCTGCGAATGCGATGCCGGCTGCCCGTCCTGCGTGCAGTCCCCCAAATGCGGGAACAAGAACAACCCGCTGGACAAGGGCGCCGCCGTAACCCTCCTGGACATGCTGCTCAAGGACGCCACGGAAGCCACGCCGGTGGATCTGGAAGCCAGGAGCTGATACCCCGCGCGGAGCCGCGCCCTTCGATGGCCCCTCTCCCCCGATGCCCTGGCCCTACGGTGGAGGACCTGCCCGGGCGCGTCCCGTCGCGGCACCCAGCAGTGCGCGCTCACCGAGCTCAGTGCGCACCTCAATCGTCTGTCCCGGGCCCGCTGAGCAGCTAAGGACCGTGGCCGCATGCCGCGCCGCCACTTCAGCGGCCACCGCGCAGGGCTCCCCCGTGGTGATGCCGCGGAGGGCATCCGCCGCGGCGAGAGCTGCCAGGTCCGCTGCTGCCGCCGCCCTGCTCGCGAGCACTGCTGACTGGGCCAGCAGCAGCATGACGGCCATGGCCGTCATGACCGCCAGCGCCAGCCCCGCGGCAAGGACCGTTCCCGACCCGCGTTCGCGGCCATCTGCGGCGCCTTGTGGACCCTGACCGGGACCAGGATTACGCCGCCCTCCCCGGGCGTGCCAGCGCCCGGCGGCAGCATGACCGGACCCAGCACCCGAACGGCCGCTCCCAATCGTTGAGTGCCAGCGTCTTGTGGGGTGCCGGCGCCCCGCGGCAGCACGCCCGGGCCCAGCACCGGGATGGCCGCTCCCAATTGTGGGGTGCCAGCGCCCGTGATCACCCATCACCTGACGCCCCCGGCATCGCCCGATCCGTCGCCGCTGCCGGCGCCGGATCCCGCAGTCTCGCTGCGCGTTGAGGCGCGGGCGGTGAGAGTCCAGGGGATGGAGCTGCCCAGGGGTCCGGGCACCCGGTCAGTGACCGTGACCCTGAACCAGCCGCCGTCGACGGTAACGGACGCGGACGCCGACGTGCCGGCGAGCATCCTGACGGTCCGTTTCACGGCTGCGGGGTCATCGCCCCTGGCCAGGGCCCTGGCGCCAGCCCGGGCTCCCTCTTCAATACGCAGCTGCGTCATGCCGGCGGCGGCTCCGGCGAGCAACATGGCCAGCAGTGCCAGCACGGCCGGCAATGCCACGGCGAACTCTGCCGTTACGGTGCCACGGGCATCCGCAGTCTTGCCCGCCGGTTCCGGGTGACCGTAGCTGGAGGCCACACCGCCGGTCACCGATTCAAGAGGTTTCCAGAACGTCAGCAGTCCTGCCGGACGCGTCACGGCAGCGCCAGGGCGGTGCGGATGAGGTTCAGCAGGAAACCACGCACTTCATCGCTGCGGAGGATGAACACGAGCAGGCCGGCAAAACCCACCGAGGCCAGGGTGGCAATGGCGTATTCGGCCGTTGCCATGCCGGCTTCCGACCCCAGCAAACCTACGCTGCGCCGGGTCCTGTGGGTGCGGACCGCAGCCGGATACAGCTCCACCACGTTGCCGGGCGGCGGGAAGGATGCCCCTGGAAAGGACGCACCTGAGGCCGGTGTCTGCGGAACGAATGCGCGGTTGACTGGTGTGTTCGCGGCGACGGCAGGGGATGTGTACTGCGTCCCGCCCGCGTTGCCACGGCTGCCGGCTGGCCCCATGGCCATCGGCCGGGACGCGGTGACCATCTGCCTGGAAGCGGTTGCCATCTGCCTGGAAGCAGCGGGCGCGGACATCCCGGCGGAGTGATTGCGGCGGTAGTGGTTGGTGGACATCTGATTTCCTTTCCATGGGTGCCGGTGGTTTTCCCGGCTGTCTTGACTCTTCCCGGCGGAGTTGTTGCCGGTAAGGGAGAGTGTGGGCTAAGTGGAAAAGCTGCGCCGCTCCAGCGCTGTGGAGGAGGGGACGGACGGCGGGGCCCGCGGAGCGCGACAGGCTGGCAACCGGGAGCCGGAAACGCCGGGACAAGCTGACAACCGGGAGCCGGAAACGCCGGGCCAAGCTGGCAACCGGGAGTGCCGGGGCGCCGGGACAAGCTGGCCGCCGGATTGCTAGGAACCGGATGGCACCAGGGCCAACAGCACCGGGACGACGCCAAGGCAGATGAAGGCCGGGAGTGAGCACAGGCCCAGGGGAACCACAAGCTTCACGCCGAGCGAAGCGGCCCGCTTCTCCGCAGCCCGAAACCGCTCCCGGCGGAGCCTTGCAGCCTGGGCGTACAGGATCGCTGATGACGGCGCGCCTGTGAGTGCGGCGAAACCCAGCGCGTCCCGCAGCTCCAGGACTTCGGGCAGCCGTATAGCGGAGCTCCGCCATGCTGTTTCCCAATCGGCGCCGATGGCCAGCGCCGAGACCACGGGCCGCAGGGAGTCCCGGTACTGTGGCGCAGCCGAAGCAGCCACCAGGTCAAGCGCCCGGCCAATGCCGGCGCCGGCATCCAGCATGGCCCCCACCAGTTCCAGCATCATCGCCGGATCCTTCAGCCCGCTGCCGGAACTCGCTGACGCCCCTTTGGTGGCTGCCGTCGGTTGTGCCCCTGCAGCGGGAGCCAGCAGGTGGCGCAGCCGTTGGCGCGGCCTAGCGTGGCTGGAACAGGCAAGCCAGGTGCTGGCCGCGAGCAGCAGGAACAATGTCAGGCCGGGAGCCAAACCCTGGGTCATGGCACTCATGCCCCTGCCGCCGCCGAAACCAGCCGGGCAGACCATGCCCTTCCCGTCACAGTGAGGACCACCCCGCCGAACAAGGCGGCCAGTCCCAAGGGTGTTCCCAAGAGGGTAGCGAGGGGATCCACGCCGAGGGCGGCACCGAGTCCAAGACCCATCAAGGGAAGCCAGGTGAGGAGCCGGACGGTGGCTTTGGGGCCTGCGAGAGCCGTCTGCCGGGCCGCGTCTGCGTCATCCTCCGCTTCCAGCTGGGCCGCGAACCGGGTCAGCACGTCGGCGAGCGGACACCCGCTGGCTTCCGCAATGTCAAAGCAGGCGGCCAGCTCCAGCCAGGTCCTGGCCTCCCTGTCCCGGGGCTGGAACGCTGTGGAAACCGCGCGCCGGATGGATTCCGAAACGGGAGCTCCGGTCGCGGCGGCGGCACGCGCGGATGACAGGACTGCAGCTGACCCCTCTGACAGCATCGCCCCGGACACGGGTGCACGCTCTTGAAACCGCCCGTTTCCGCCATCCCCGTAAACCGTCCACAGCTCGTCCCACAACCGCCCCGGAGTCCGTCCGCCCCGAAGCAGTGCCGCAAGTTGCTGCACCACCAGGGTCAGGCCCGGTCCCCGCGTCAGTGCCGCGCTCCTGCCGGCCGCCTTGCCCCACGGCAGTACCAGGCCTCGCCTGACACCCGGCGCGTTCTTCCTCTTGCCGGTTGCCGTGCGCAGCCGGGAAGCGGCGTCCAGGGGCGGTTTGAGGAGCAGCAGCATGGCGCTGCATAGAAGCACGGTGAAAAGGACCGTCACAGGGTTGCCCCGGGATCCATCCCCAACCGGGCCGCGAGCGCCGGCCACGCCGGACCCGGGACACCTGGCTCCTCAATGGCCGGCACCACGGTCAACCCTGCGGGACCATCGGCGATGAGTCCAACGCACAGGACTTCCCGGCCCTTCGGGGTCCTGCCGACATGGATGACAACGTCGAGGGCGCTGGCGGCCTGAAGCCGCACGGCCTCCGGGCCGAGCCCGGCGAGCGCGCCGAGGGCATTGAGCCTGGCCGGGACCGCGGCTGCCGTGTTCGCGTGGATGGTTCCGCCACCGCCGCTGTGCCCGGTATTCATCGCGGTCAGGAGCTCACGGACTTCAGCACCCCGGCACTCCCCCACCACCAGCCTGTCCGGCCGCATGCGCAGCGCCTGGCGGACCAGCTCCCCCAAGTCCACAGCGCCGCCACCTTCAAGGTTCCCGTGGCGTGATTCGAGGGCCACCACATGGGGGTGGACGGGGTTGAGTTCGGCTGCATCCTCGATCAGGACCAGCCGCTCTTCCGCGGAACAAAGGCCCAGCAGGGTGGACAGCAGCGTTGTCTTCCCGGAACCCGTGGCACCGCTGACCAGGAAACTCAACCTCCTGTCCACTATCCTCTCCAGCACCGTTTGCACCCGATGGTCGAACATGCCGCCCGTGCGCAGCTCCGCCATGCTGAAGACCCTCTCCCTGCGGATCCGGACGCTCAGCAGCGTCCCGGACGTGGAAACCGGCGGCAACACGGCGTGGACACGGTAGCCGCCGGCTAGCCTGACATCGACACAGGGTGACCCGTCGTCCAGGCGCCGCCCGCCTGCGGCCACCAGCCGGCAGGCCAGCGCGCGCAGTTGGGCCTCGCCATCAAACACGACGGGTACGCGCTCGATGCCCCGGCCACGGTCCACCCACACGGAATCGGGGGCGTTGACGAAAATGTCTGTGACGGCAGGATCCCTGGTGAGCTCCTGCAGCGGTCCCAGTCCATTGAGTTCGGCACTGATCCGTTCCACCGCGGCAAGCGCCCCGGCGGTGCCCAACAGCTTGCCCGTGGCCTGTACGGCTGCAGCGACGCGGGAAGGTGTTACCGCTCCAGCCTCGGCCATCATCGACTCACGGACGGATTCCAGCAGCCCGGAATCAACGGTCCGGCCAGTACCGGCGGCCTCGCTGGCCCGCGCCCGGCGGACGGCCTGGCCAGCTTCGAGGATCCGGGCACTGCGCCGTGCACCCAAGCCCCCGGACCCTGCTGTGCTGGCCGTATCCGGAGCTGGAGGCAGAGCAGCGGGTGTACCGGACGGCCGCCTCATGCGATATCCCCCGCCTGCAGGTCCTCTCCAAGCCAATCGAGCACCGTGGCGCCGAAATGCCGGATGGTCCGCCGCTTCCCAAAGTCCAGCAGGCGGCCCGCTTCCATGGCCACTGGGACGGCCCGCAGTTCGGGGATGCGGCCCTGCACGGGCAGCCCTACGGCGTCAGCGATCAGGGAACTCTCCAGCGCAGCACCTGGCCGGCCCCGCACCAGCAAGGCAGCCTCCACGGGCGGAAGTTCCTGCAGCAGGCGCACCGCCGCGACCGCTGCTTTCAGCTGCGCCGGCACCACCACCATGATCCGGTCACAGTCCCAGGCCACAGTGTGCAGGGGCTCCGCACCCCTTCCCACATCCACAATGACAAGCTCAAAACCACGGCGGGCAGCATCGAGCACACCCGTTGCAGCGGCAGCAGGGACAGGGACCGGCTGCTCCCGGGTAGCAGGCCAGGACAGGAAGGAAAAACCTCCGGCCACGGGCAGGGAGTCGGAGAGCTGCAGGGGATCAATGCTGCCCCTTGCCTCCGCGAGGTCCGGCCAGCGCAGTCCGGGGTTGTCCTCGGCAGCGAGCGCCAGCTCCAGGCCACCACCCCAAGGGTCCCCGTCAACCAGCAGGACGCGTGCCCCCAGCCCTGCCGCGGCCTGGGCTATCCATATGGCGGCGGTGGTTGCACCCGCCCCGCCGCAACCGCCCGTGATTCCAAGGACCAGGCCGCCGGGGCCCGGCGAGCGTGACCGGCTCAGATGGTCCGCCAGCCAGGCAGCGGCATCGGGCAGCACGGCAACACGTTCGGCGCCCAGGGCGGCTGCGAGGTGCCAGAGGCTGTCCCCTTCGCCGTCGAGGCCCACCATGACGGCAGGGGTGCGCCGCCGCGGTGGCAGCTCCCGCACATCGCTGCCCACCAGGACGGCCGATGCGGCGTCCCAGTACCGTCCGCCCTCCACTGCATCCGGAACGACGCGCAGCTGGGCTCCGGCGGCTGCCACGATGCGCTCCACTTCGGCGCGGAGGACCCCCGAGGAGGTAACCAGCAGCACCCCGCCCGAACCGTCCGGCGCTGAACTGTCCGGCACTGAACCGCCCGCCGGTAAACCGTCCGGCAGCCAGGCGCCGCCGGACGCCGGGTTGTCCGGCAACGCAGCACGGGAGGGTGACCTCCGGTCTGGTGGCCGCCGGAAGGAATCCGTGGCCTGCCCCGGCGCGGGGTGCGGTGCATTCAGCTGGTGCCTGCTCATGGGGCCACTCTGCTGCGGCAGTAAGACACAAATAAGGGGGCACTTTCCCTATGTGGACAAACAGGCCGCAGGTGGACAACCAGGCCCCATGTGCACAACCAGACCACCACCCCCGACAGGGCACAATGGGAACATGTACCTGCTGCTTGCCGCCCACCCCCGCGGTGCTGCACTGCAGGAACTGACACAGGCAGGCGACCCCCACCCGGCCAACCCCGGGCCCCGGCTGGTGGCACCCGGCGAGCTTGCCGCCGTCGTCGGTGAACTGGAAGCCCGGCGCCCCGGAGGGCAGCCGCCCCGGTGGATCTGGCACCGGACGCAGGACTGGTACCCTGCGCTGCTCGCCTCCGGCGTGGAGGTGGAGCGCTGCTACGACGTCACTCTCTGCGGCAACATCCTGGCCTTTTCGCAGTTCAGCGCCCATACCGACTACGCCAGGAATACCGACAGGGTCCCGGTGGAGGATCCGATGCTTCCGCCGAAGGCTCTGCTGCCGCCCCGTCCCCCGGCAGACCAGGGAGCACTGTTCGACGATCTGGGTGCCGGACCGGCCCCGGGGTGGGGCCTTGAGGACCTCCGCGCCGAGTACGCCGCCCAGCAGGCCGCCCTGGCCGGCGTGGAGATGGAGGAAAACCGCCGGCACCGCCTCCAGCTGCTGCTCGCGGCGGAGTCGGCAGCCGCCATGGTGGCTGCCGAGATGCAGCACGCGGGCGTTCCGTGGCGGGAGGACCTGCACGAACAAATCCTGGTTGACCACCTGGGGCCCCGCCCTCCCGTCGGACACCGTCCGCAAAAACTCGAGGCGCTTGCTGCGGAACTGCGCACCCTGCTCAACACCCCAGGGCTAAACCCGGACTCGCCGCAGGACCTGATGCGGGCCCTGCACCGCAGCGGCATCGAGGTGAAGAGCACCCGGAAGTGGGAGCTCAGGGAGTCCAGCCATCCCGTCATCGAGCCGCTGCTGGAATACAAGAAGCTCTCCCGCCTCCACACCGCCAACGGCTGGTCATGGCTCGACGCCTGGGTGGACGGTGGCAGGTTCCGCCCCGAGTATGTGGTGGGTGGAGTGGTTTCCGGGCGCTGGGCGTCCCGGGGCGGTGGCGCACTGCAGATCCCGCGCCAGGTCCGCGGAGCGGTGCATGCAGACCCGGGCCACAAACTGATCGTGGCCGATGCCTCGCAGCTGGAACCGCGTGTCCTGGTGGCCCTCGCACAGGACTCCTCCATGGCTGAGGCCGCCCGGGACCAGGACCTGTATGCGGGCATCGCCGCCAAGGGTTTCGGCGGGGACCGGGCCAAAGCGAAGATGGCGTTGCTGGGCGCGATGTACGGCGCCACCTCCGGCGAAGCAGGGAGACTGATGCCGCAGTTGGCGCGTACCTATCCGCGCGCCGTCGACTTTGTGGAGCGTGCGGCGCGGGCGGGTGAAGCCGGCGGTACGGTGACCACCCGGCTGGGCCGCAGCAGCCCGCCGCCCTCGGAGCGGTGGTTCCTGAGCCAGCGCTCCACCACCGCCGAAGAGCAGCGGCGGGCAGAGTCCATAGCCCGGTCCCGGGGGCGTTTCACCCGGAACTTCGTGGTCCAGGGCTCCGCGGCGGACTGGGCAGCATGCTGGCTCGCGGAATTACGACGGCGGCTGCGCACCCTGCGGACAGCGGGCACCGGAGGCAGCGGCGGCGCGGTCCGGGCCGAGTTGGTCTTCTTCCTGCACGATGAGGTGATGGTGCATGCGCCCGCGGACGGGGTTGACGCCTGCATCGCCGCCATCGAGGAATCGGCCTTGGCGGCAAAGGAGCTGTTGTTCGGGCGGATCCCGGTGGAGTTCCCGGTCAGCCTCGCCGTTGTCGACTCCTACAACCTCGCCAAATAGCGGTGCTGGCGGGCGCCGGATAACTGCCCTTGAGATGCAAGGTAACCTACCCGGCAGTAGCTCGACGGGTACGGTGGCGGAGGTTACAGTCGGAGGCGGTGACTGAAACAGACCGGTCCACACGCTGATGCAACGACGCATACCAGGGAGGTCCCCGTCCATGGCGGGAAGATTTGAAATACACCGCACAGGCGACGAGTCATACCGGCTGCGGCTCACCGACTCCGAGGGCAACACCGTTGCGGTTTCGCCAACCTTCAAGTCCCTGACCATGCTCCGTGACGGCATCAAGGCCATGCGCGAGAACGCGGCCACCGGCATCGTGGTGGATTTGCGCCAGCAGGCCTGAAGCCTAGACTCCGATTGGATGCAGCCGGTTCCGGTCCCACGGAACCGACCAGCCGAGCTGGTCGAAGAGGCCACTGAGCACAATGCCGGTGAAGCCCCACACCACCACGCCGTTCACCGTGAACGCGGGGCTGTCGAAGGTCCGCCCTGCCCGATGTACGGTGGCCATCACCCGGTTGTCCGGGTCGAGCAGGTCCCGCACCGGGACGCGGAACACTTGGGCGGATTCACCATAGTCCACCACCCGGATCGGTGAGGGTGCCTGCCACCACCCGAGCACCGGCGTCACCAGGAAGTTGCTGTGCGCCAACCCCAGCTCCTGGAGCGTGCCCAGCACTTCCACTCCGCTGGAATCCAGTCCAGTTTCCTCTTCGGCTTCCCGGAGCGCGGCCGCCACCGGGGTTTCGTCCCTGTCGATGCCGCCGCCGGGAAAGGCCACCTGGCCCGGATGGGAGCCCAGGGTGTGGGCGCGTTCCAGGAGCAGGACGTCGAGGTCGGCCGGCGCAAGTGGCTTGCCGGACGCGGCCGGGACGTCGTCAAGGATGCCAAAGAGCATCAGCACTGCGGCCCTGCGGGCGCGTGCCGCATCGACGGTCAGGGCGGCCCAGCGCGGATCAGGAGGGCCGGCCGTTCCGGATTTGGCCCGCCGGACCAGCCCGGCGAGGTCTTCGCGTGCGCTCACGGGGTCCTCTTCTGGGAAGCCATCCGGATCTCTGCGGCCCGGTGCTGTTCTGCCAGGTACTGCTCCAGCAATGCCTCGCTGCCGGGGGCAAGTTCGTATTTGAGGAGCTTGGCCGCCTTGACGGGGTCGGTCTCGCCCAGCCCGTAGCTGGGGCACCAGTTGGCCACCGGACAGGCGCCGCAGGCGGGTTTCCTGGCGTGGCAGACCCGGCGGCCATGGAAGATCACCCGGTGGGACAGCATGGTCCAGTCCCTGCGCTCGAACAGCTCCGCCACGTCCTGCTCAATCTGGACGGGATCCTCTGACTGCGTCCAGCCGAACCGCTTGGCCAGCCGGGCGAAGTGCGTGTCAACGGAGATGCCCGGAATGCCGAAAGCGTTGGCGAGCACCACGTTGGCTGTTTTGCGGCCCACGCCGGGCAACGTGACCAGTTCCTCCATCCGGCCCGGAACCTCGCCATCAAAGTCGTCCACGAGGCGGGTGCACAGGGCGAGGACGTTCTTCGACTTGGCGCGGAAGAACCCGGTGGGCTTGAGGATGGCCTCGAGCTCCGTGGGGTCCGCCTCGGCCAGGGCCCGGGCATTGGGCCACCGCGCGAACAGCACTTTGGTGACCTGGTTGACCGTCACGTCGGTGGTCTGGGCGGACAGGACGGTGGCCACGAGCAGTTCGAACGGGTTGCGGAAATCCAGTTCCGCATGGGCGTACGGGTACTTCTCGGCCAGGGCCTTGTGGATGCGCCGCGCCCTCCGCTTCAACGCCAGGACGGATTCGGACGAGACCACGGGCATCCCTGCGGCCTGGCCGGTCTTGGTGCGGGCCCCGGCCACCGGCGTCAGCCGCGCTCGATGTTGCTGAGGTCGCGCAGCACGCCCAGCCGTCCATCGGTGTGCTGGACCAGGAATTCGTGGCCGCGGTCCTCAAGTGCCAGCACCCATCCGCCGGGTTCGATCACGAACGCGGGGGCACCGGTGCGGGGGTCGAAGGCGGTGCGGTGCTGGGCAACGGCAAACCAAAAGGCCTCGTGGATCGGCTGCCCGTCCATCTCGTCGTGGCGGCTTGCCGGGTCCACCGTTGCCCCGATGGGCTGGTCGGCGCGGACCTGCTGGTGAACGGCGGTGGCAGCCGGCGGCTCCCACGCCGCCTGGGGGGCGTGAGCTGCGGGGACATCCCCGTACTGGGTCTCCTCCGCAACGGGAGCAGAGGCAGGGCGGACGACGTCGGCTGCCTGGGTGGGCGGGCCGGCGTCGACGGCGGCGGGGGTACGGTCGGAAGCTTCGGGCGCGGTCGACACGGGCGCGGACGCCGCCGGCCCGGCAGCACCGGTCCCGGCACCGGCAGCTGCGGCACCCGCGGATCCTTGGGTGTCGCCGGATCCTGCGGTGGCGGCTCCTGGGGTGGCGGCTGCCGCACTGCCGGTTCCTGCAGTCGCAGCTGCCGGGCTTGCGGCCCCTGCGTTCGAAGCCCCTGCAGGGGCAACGGGTACAGCAGCGGTAGCGGGCGGCTGCGCGGAACGGACTGACTCAGGGCTGTGGCCGGCAGATCCCGGCTGGACGGCGGAGGAGCCGGCACCGGCACCCCCGAAGATGCCGGCGCCCTTGAAGCCGCCCTTTGACTGGTTGGCGCTGCTCTCCGGTTTGGGCGCTTTAGGGGCCCGCGGCTTCCGGGCCGGGACCGCGGCTTCGCGGGCCACGACATGCGCCGGCATCTCGGGCCGGTCCTTGAAGTCACCGGACAGATAGGGCAGGAAACGGCCCAGCACCGTGGCAGCGAACAGGACCAGCGAGCCGATCAGGCCCACCAGCAGTGTGGTCCCGTATCCGGAGGCCACTGACAGGAAGAAAAAGGCGACGGCAAAGGAAGCCACCACTGAGGCGAACTGGTCGATGGAGAGCGAGCCCACCCGGATCCGGGTGGCAGGGGCCAGCCGGCGGGCGGCTAACAAGGCACTGGCGATCAGCGGCAGGATGATTCCCAGTCCCAGGAAGAACAGGTTGTTCAGGTTCCACAGGTTGTACCGGGCACCGAAAAGGGGAAGCAGGGACGCGACGAACAGAATCAACGTACCGGCGAAAACGGCCAGGTCCCGCACAGTGAACGGACCGAGGACCGCATGGTTGGCGTTGGGGTCGATCTTTCCGGAGGCAGCGTTACGCCCTGCAGCCTGTCCCTTGGCGGCGTCGCCGGCGGCCGTCGGGTGTCCTGGTCCCACAGCGGCGGATCCTGAGCCTCCGGACCCCGCCTCGGTGTCCGGGGCCGTTCGCTGGCCGAAGCTCTGCTGGTTCATTCTGCTCTCCTTAGCGTGGCGGCACCGGGCCCGGTCCGGACCCGAAAACCGTGCCGTCTTGACATGCGGACCGCGCCCGTCCAGGCAATGTTTGCACCTGGCCGGAGCGGTCCGAAATGAAGTCACAATTCCATCTCAGCCTAGTCAACAGCCTGGCTGATCACTAGCTGGAGCAGGCCTCCGTGGCCCTGGGAGGAGTAATGAAGACACCATTCACCGCTTAAAAAATGCCGCTCATGGTCGCACGTGTGACGGGGAGCACAGAGGATGCGCGGCAAGCATTAGGCTAGGTTGCGGAACAGCTCTTTGCGGTACGCCCGCCCGGCTGGAGCCCAATGCCGTGCCAAACGGAGGGCCCTGCGGTGCGGGTGTCCCGCGCGGCAAAGATCGATGAATGATGAGGTTCACATGTCCCAGGACACTCCCAGCTCCACGGCCACCGTTCCCTCCGCTTCCGCCCAGCCGGCAGGTCAGCAAGGCCACCAGGGCGATGCCTTTGCGAACCTGCTGCATGAGACCCGGGCCTTCCCGCCTTCCCCGGAATTTGCGGCCGACGCCGTTGTCACCGCCGCCGAGTACGGGGAAGCGGATGCCGACCGGCCGGCGTTCTGGGCCAAGAAGGCCCGGGAACTGCTGACCTGGAGCAAGGACTTCACCCAGGCGCTGGACTGGTCCAATCCGCCCTTCGCCAAGTGGTTTGTGGGCGGTGAACTCAACGCCGCCTATAACGCCCTGGACCGGCACGTCGAGGCCGGCAACGGGGACCGCGTTGCCATCTACTTTGAGGGCGAACCCGGCGACACCCGTACCTACACCTACGCACAGCTGACCGAAGAGGTGAAAAAGGCGGCCAACGCCTTCGAGTCCCTGGGCGTGGCCAAGGGTGACCGCGTGGCCGTGTACCTGCCCATGATCCCGGAGGCCGTCATCACCATGCTGGCCTGTGCGCGGATCGGGGCCATCCACTCCGTGGTGTTCGGCGGCTTCTCCGCCGAAGCCCTGCGTTCCCGCATCGATGATGCGGAGGCCAAGCTGGTGGTCACTGCCGACGGCACCTACCGCCGCGGCAAGCCAAGCCCCCTGAAGCCGGCCGTCGACGACGCGCTGGCGCACAAGGGAGATGGAGACGGCCACACCGTGCAGAACGTGGTGGTGGTCAAGCGCAACGGCCAGGACGTGGACTGGCAGGAAGGCCGAGACCACTGGTGGGCGGACACGGTGGAAGCCGCCTCCGCCGAGCACACCGCCGTGGGCCACGATTCGGAACACCCGCTGTACATCCTCTACACCTCGGGCACCACCGGAAAGCCGAAAGGCATCCTGCACACCACCGGCGGCTACCTCACCCAGACGGCCTACACGCACCGGGCGGTCTTCGACCTCCATCCGGAAACGGACGTCTACTGGTGCACGGCCGACGTCGGCTGGGTCACCGGACACTCCTACGTCGCCTACGCGCCGCTCATCAACGGCGCCACCCAGGTGATGTACGAAGGCACCCCGGACTCCCCGCACCAGGGCCGCTGGTGGGAGATCGTGGAAAAGTACAAGGTCTCCATCCTCTACACCGCGCCCACCGCCATCCGGACCTTCATGAAGTGGGGTTCGGAGATCCCGGCGAAGTACGACCTCTCGTCGCTCCGCGTCCTGGGCTCAGTCGGTGAACCCATCAACCCCGAAGCCTGGATGTGGTACCGGAAGGTCATCGGCGGCGACAAGGCACCCATCGTCGACACCTGGTGGCAGACCGAGACCGGCGCGCAGATGATCGCCCCGCTGCCCGGGGTCACCGCCACGAAGCCCGGCTCCGCCCAGGTCCCGCTGCCCGGGATCGCCGTGGACGTGGTGGACGAAATGGGCGAATCGGTCCCCAACGGCCACGGCGGGTTCCTGGTCATCCGCGAGCCCTGGCCGTCCATGCTGCGCGGCATCTGGGGCGATCCCGAGCGGTTCAAGGACACCTACTGGTCGCGCTTCGAGAACATGTACTTCGCCGGGGACGGGGCCAAGAGGGACGAGGACGGCGACATCTGGCTGCTGGGCCGGGTGGATGACGTCATGAACGTCTCGGGGCACCGGCTCTCCACCACCGAGATCGAGTCCGCCCTGGTGAGCCATCCGGCCGTGGCGGAGGCCGCCGTCGTGGGTGCCACGGACGAAACCACCGGCCAGGCCGTGGTGGCGTTCGTCATCCTGCGCGGCGACGCCGCGAACAACGGTGACGCCACTGTCCAGGAACTGCGCAACCACGTGGGCAAGGAAATCGGGCCCATCGCCAAGCCCAAGAACATCCTGGTGGTGCCCGAACTGCCCAAGACCCGTTCCGGCAAGATCATGCGCCGGCTCCTCAAGGACGTGGCCGAGGGCCGCGATCCGGGCGACGCCACCACGCTCTCGGACCCCACCATCATGCAGCAGATCGCAGCGTCCCTGCGGAAGTAGGCATGGTTTGACGACGGCGCCGCCCGGCCTGGGTGGCGCCGTCGCCGTATGCTGGGAGCAAACCCCGCAACCCTCGATGAAGGAATCCGCTCACATGCTTGCAGCTGCCCGCCACCAGGCCATTGTGGATGCTGTCCAGCGGGAGCGGGTGGTGCGGGTGTCGGACCTGGCCGCGCAGCTGGGTGTGTCGCTGATGACGGTGCGGCGGGACATTGAGCAGCTTGAAGAGGGCGGGAAACTGGAGCGCATCCACGGCGGGGCGAAACTTCCCGGGGATGCCAGTGCCCATGAGCCCGGTTTCGAGCTGAAATCCACACAGCTGACGGCGGAGAAGCGTGCCATTGCCGTGGCCGCTGCGGGGCTGGTGCAGGAAGGCATGGCGGTCGGCTTGAGCGCAGGCACCACCACGTGGGCGCTGGCCCGGGAATTAACCGGCGGCCCGCGCATCACCGTGGTGACCAATTCGATGCGGATTGCCGATCTCTTCCACCCCGGCGGGTCCACCGTGATCCTGATAGGCGGCGAACGCACGCCGTCGGACGCCCTGGTTGGCCCGATCGCCACCGGAGCCCTCAAGCAACTGCACCTGGACGTCCTGTTCCTGGGCGTCCACGGAATGGATGCAGACGCCGGGTTCACCACTCCAAACCTGCTCGAAGCCGAGACGGACCGTGCGTTCGTGGCAGCCGCACGGAAGACCGTGGTCCTTGCCGACCACACCAAGTGGGGCATGTTGGGCATCAGCTCCATCGCAGCACTCGATGACGTGGATGAGGTCATCAGTGATGCCGGGCTCAGCGCCGAGGCCCAGCGCGTCCTTGGCGAACGCGCCAAGCTGCGCGTAGTGCCCGTGTAAGCGCGGTCAGGCTGACCCGCGCCACATGATGGTGGTCTCGAGGACCCGCGGCGTACCCGGAAGCCCCTGAAGCTGCGCCAGGACGAGTTCAGCGGCGGTGCTCCCCAAAAGGTCAGCCGGCTGGCGGACGGTGGACAGCTGGGGCCTGCAGCGAAGGGCCCAGCTGCTGTCGTCGAAACCCACAATTCCCACATCCTCCGGGACCCGACGGCCGGCCTCCTGCAATGCCGTCATGGCCCCGGCCGCCACAGCATCCGAGGCCGCGAAAACTCCGTCCAGGTGGGGAGCGCGCCGGAGCAGTTCCTGCATTCCCTCCAGCCCGGCAGCGTAGGTGTACAAGGGGTACTCCACCACCAGGTTCGGGTCAAAGCGGTCGCCCATCGCGGCCCGGAAGCCGGCAAGCCGGTCCTTTCCCGAGTCGCGGTCCAAGGCACTGGCGATCATGCCTACCTGTTCCCGCCCTGTTTCCAGCAGCCTTTTGGTGATGCTGCGGGCGGCCTCAACATTGTCAATGGCGGCATACGGCAGCGCGGGGGTCCCTTCCGGGTGGCCTACAAAGGCCGCGGGCAAGCCAATGTCCGCTATGGCTGCCGCGATGGGGTCGGAGGCGCGCGCTGAGATGATGACGGCGCCGTCAACCAGGCCGCCCCGGAGGTAGTCCGCCACCCTGCGGCTGTCGCGGTCCGAATCAATGATCAGCGAAACCAGTTGGTAGTCAGCCTTCGACAGCACCTCGTTGGCGCCCAGCAGGATGGAGCCAATATTGGGGTCTTCGAACAACAGCGAGTGGGGTTCGTGAATGATCAGCCCGATGGCCCGGGATTCCTGGGTGACCAGGTTGCGGGCAGCGTTGTTGCGGACGTATCCCACCCGGGCGATGGCTTCTTCCACGGCTTGCTTGGCCTCGTCGGAGACGTATTTTTCCCCGTTCATGACGCGTGAAACGGTCCCCCTGGAAAGCCCGGCAGCGTCCGCGACATCGTTGATGGTGGCGCGGCGGGCACGGGTGCGTGTCAGCGACATATTTGTACTGTAGCGGAGTCTGGACGGGGTACGTCTTCCCGCAGGCATTGACACGGCCCTCACCGCCACCGTACTCTGTGAACGTTCCCAGATGATCTGCATCACCATCTCGACGCGTCTCTGGGAACGTTCACAGAGATCGTTGAGACAACAGCGTCCAAGAGTAGGGGCTTCCCCGTCTTGCACGTTGCCGCAAGCCGAAGGAGCAGGGTTGAGCCCCACCAAAACGTCAGTTGCCGAGCTTTCCGGGAACGGACAGCTCGTTTACGGCTGCGACTACAACCCGGAGCAGTGGGATCCCGCCGTCTGGCAGGAAGACGTCCGGCTCATGAAAGAGGCGGGGGTCAATCTCGTCGCGGTCAACATTTTTGGCTGGGCCGAACTGGAGTCCTCCCCGGGGACCTACTCCTTTGAACGTCTTGACCAGGTGTTGGATTTGCTGCACGCCAACGGTATCGGGGCAAACCTCGGCACCGGGACCTCATCCACCCCTGCATGGCTGACAACCCTGCATCCGGAAATCCTCCCGGAGTCCGCAGCAGGGGTCCGGGCATGGCCGGGCGGCCGTCAGGCATGGTGCCCGAGTTCCCCGCGCTACCGGGAGTATGCCCTTCGGCTGGTGGACGAAGTAGCACGACGGTACGGCACGCACCCTGGAGTGCGGCTGTGGCATGTTTCAAACGAGCTGGGATGCCACAACGCCCTCTGCTACTGCGATGTCTCCGCCGCCGCTTTCCGCACCTGGCTTGCCGCGCGTTACGGCACCCTGGAGGCACTCAACAGCGCCTGGGGCACCACGTTCTGGTCCCAGCGCTACTCGGCCTGGGAGCAAATCCTGCCCCCGCGAATCACGGTCTCCACCAACAACCCCACCCAGCTGCTCGACTTCCACCGCTTCAGCTCCGACGAACTGCTTGGCTACTACCGGGCGGAGGCGGACGTGCTGAGGAAGAACAGCAGCATCCCGGTCTCCACCAACTTCATGGTTGCCGCGCACATCCGCAACCAGGACTACTGGGCGTGGGCGCCCCACATGGACATCATCGCCAACGACCATTACCTCGACCACCGGCTCGAGGACCCCACGGTGGAGCTCGCCTTCGCCGCAGACGCCACCCGCGGACTTGCCCAGGGCCAGCCCTGGCTGTTGATGGAACATTCAACCTCTGCTGTGAACTGGCAGCCCCGCAACATCGCCAAGGCCCCCGGCCAAATGCTCCGCAACTCGCTCACCCACCTGGCGCGCGGAGCGGACGGACTCTGCTTCTTCCAATGGCGGGCCTCCGTCCAGGGCAGCGAGAAATTCCATTCGGCCATGCTCCCCCACGCCGGAACAGACTCGCGGGTCTGGCGGGAAGTCAAAGAGCTCGGCCACATCCTCGAAAGGCTCGCCGGGGTGGCCGACACCACGGTGAAGGCCGAAGCTGCAATGGTGTTCAGCTGGGAAGCGTGGTGGGCCTACGACCAGGAGTCGCACCCTTCTTCGGACGTACGCTACCTGGACCAGGTGCACTCCCTCTACAAAGCGCTCTGGGAAAACGGCATCACGGTGGACATCGTGGCCCCCGGCTCCGATCTCTCAGGCTACAAGCTGGCACTGGTTCCCGGGCTCTACCTCGTCCGGGAACAGGAATCGGCGGCCCTGGCAGACTTCGTCAACAACGGAGGCCACGCTGTGGTCACCTACTTCAGCGGCATTGTCGACGAAAACGACACAGTACTGACGGGCGGCTACCCGGGCGCGTTCCGGGACCTCCTCGGCGTCCGCTCGGAGGAATTCCTGCCCATGCCGCCCGGACAGCTCCTGCCGCTGGATACCGGAGCCACGGCCGCCCTGTGGGCCGAGGCCCTGCGCCTGGAGGGCGCGGAAGCAAAAGCATCCTTCACCGAGGGCCACCTCGCCGGCACCCCGGCAGTGACCCGCAACCGGTACGGCGCCGGGAACGCCTGGTACATCGGCACAGTGCTCGACTCCCAAGCCCTCCGCGAGGTTGTGGCCGGAGCCGCCGCCGAAGCCGGTGTCGCTGTGCAGGCAACCGCGGCAGGCCTGGAAGTCATTGCCAGGTCAGACGCGGAACACACGTACACCTTCCTTATCAACCACTCGGACGATGAGCACAAATACCCCGCACACGGATACGAACTGATCGCGGGGGAAGAAGTCTCCACCGCCGTCGTCATTCCTGCCGGCACCGTACGCGTCGTCCGCAGCAACAGCTCAGCACCCCCAACCACTGGCCGCATCACCGGCCTTAAGGATGATGAAAGTGACTAGACACCAAACTGCTCCGGCAATGGCCGCGGGGGCACCGCCAGCCCGGAAACCCAGGACATCGGCCGCCCAGCGCCGCGCCGTCCTCCTGTTCGTTGCGCCGTTCGGCCTGCTCTTCCTGGCCTTCTATGCGGTGCCGATCGTCTTCGCCGTGGTGCAATCCCTCCTCACAGTGGAACGCAAGGGCACCTTCGGTCCTCCCCAACAGGTCTTCGGCGGACTCGTCCAATACCAGCAGGTGTTCCAGAACACTGAATTCTGGGAATCCGTGGGCCGCGTCCTGCTCTTCGGAGTGGTCCAGGTGCCCATCATGCTGGGTCTTGCCCTCCTGTTTGCCTTGCTGCTCGATTCACCCCTGCTGAAGGGCAAGAAGTTCTTCCGGCTGGCGTTTTTCGCCCCCTACGCAGTACCGGGCGTTATCGCCGCGATCATGTGGGGCTTCCTCTACTCGCCCTCGCTTTCCCCCTTTGGCGCCGTTACGTCACAGGTGAACTTCCTCTCGGCAGACCTGGTCCTCTGGGCCATCGCAAACATCGTGACCTGGGTCTACGTCGGCTACAACATGCTGATCATCTACTCGTCGCTGCTGGCCATCCCCACGGAGATCTACGAGGCAGCAAAACTGGACGGCGCAAGCAACCTGCAGATCGCCTGGCGGATCAAGATACCGCTCGTAGTCCCGGCCATCATCCTTACCGGAGTGTTTTCCATCATCGGAACCCTCCAGCTCCTTGCCGAGCCGCAGACCCTTCGCAGCTTCAGTTCCGCCATCAGCAGCACGTTCACTCCGAACCTCGCCGTCTACACAACAGCGTCGGTGCCGAACTACAGCCTGGCAGCAGCGTTCTCCGTGGTGCTGGCGCTGGCCACATTCGTTCTTTCCTTCGTCTTCCTCAAGGCGACCCAGCGGAAGGTTTCCCAGTGAGCGCAGCAACAGCCGTGACCACAACCAAGAAGACGGCCCCCGTATCCGGCAGCCCCCGGGGCCCACGGCACAGCATCATGTCCCGCGGTGCGGCGATGCTCATCATGGGTGTCTTCACGCTCTACTTCCTGACCCCCATCTGGTGGCTGCTGGTCTCCTCTTCGAAAACGGGAGGTGACATCACCGGAACGGCGCCGCTCTGGTTCACCGCGGACTCCATCTCCACGTTCTTTGCCAACCTTGGCAACCTCTTCACCTACAGCGACGGGGTCTTTGGCCGGTGGCTTTTGAACAGTGCGCTCTACGCCGGCCTCGGCGCCCTGCTGGGTACCGTCATCGCCGCCATGTGCGGCTATGCCTTGGCCAAGTACGAATTCCGCGGCCGGGAAGCCATCTTCAATGTCGTACTCAGCGGCGTGCTGGTTCCCGCCACAGCCCTGGCCCTCCCCCTGTTCCTGATCTTCAGCCAGGTGAAACTGACCAACACCCTCTGGGCCGTCTTCCTGCCCAGCCTCGTCAGCCCGTTCGGCGTCTATCTCGCGCGGATCTATGCCGCTGCCAGTGTTCCCACGGAACTGCTGGAGGCTGCACGCCTCGACGGTTCCTCGGAAGCCAGGACGTTCTTTACCGTGTCCACCCGCCTGATGGCGCCCGCCCTGGTCACCATCTTCCTGTTCCAGTTCGTCGCCATCTGGAACAACTTCTTCCTGCCCCTGATCATGCTGCGGGACCAGGCCCTGTTCCCGGTCACGCTGGGACTCTACGCATGGAACAGCCAAATCAGCCAGATTCCGGAGCTGCGGGTCCTGGTCATCGTCGGCGCCCTGGTGTCGATCCTTCCGCTCATCGCGACGTTCCTGGCGCTGCAGCGCTTCTGGAGCAGCGGCCTGGGCGCCGGAAGCGTCAAATAACCCCTGTAGATTCTCCCCACTACACGTCCCGCGGCGCCCCGCCCCGGTACACCCCACCCCACTAATAAGGAATAGAAATGCGCGTGCGTTACGGAAAAGCCACTGCCGCCTTTGCCATAGTCTCGGCGCTGTCCCTTGCGGGCTGCTCCAGCGGCGGAAGCACCTCCGCGTCCCAGGACACGTCCTGCAAGCCCTCCTCCGGACCGGTCGAACTGTCATTCACCACCTGGGTACCCGGCATGGACAAGGTGGTGGACCTCTGGAACAAGGACCACCCGGACATCAAGGTAAAGGTCCAGACAGGCCCCAACGGCAACTCGGGCACATACCAGAACTTCTTCAACCAACTGCAGGCCGGCAACGCCCCGGACCTGGGCCAGATCGAATACGATGCGCTGCCCAACTTCCGGGTCCAGGACGGGCTGGAGAACATCGCGGCCTGTGAGGGAGTCGCAGGCGCAAAGGACAAGTTCGTCGACTGGACCTGGGGCCAGGTCACGTTCGGGGAGGACAAGGCCGTCTACGCGATCCCGCAGGACAGCGGTCCGATGGCGATGTTCTACCGGGCCGACCTCTTCAAGGAGGCGGGCATCAAGGTCCCCACCACATGGGACGAATACGCTGCAGCAGCTGAGCAGATCAAGGCCCGCGGCTCCTACATCACCAACTTCCCCCGCAGCGACGTCAACTGGTTCGCCGGCAATGTGTGGCAGGCAGGCGGGCAGTGGTTCTCCAACGCCAACGACAAGTGGGAGGTCAACCTGACCGGCAAGGAGTCCGAGAAGGTGGCCAACTACTGGCAGAAGCTCCTGGAGAAGGGCGAAGTATCCACCCTGCCCTCCTTCTCCGACGAGTGGAATGCCTCCTTCAACAAGGGCCAGCAGTGGACCTGGGTTTCTGCCGTATGGGGTGCCTCAACCCTGCAGAGCGGAGCGCCGGATACGGCCGGGAAGTGGGCGGTTGCCCCCATGCCGCAGTGGGAAGCCGGCGGAAAGGCCGCAGGCAACTGGGGAGGTTCCTCCACCGCAGTCCTGAAGGGCTCAAAGCACCCCTATGAAGCCTCCAAGGTCGCCCTGTGGTTGAACACCGATCCTGAAGCGCTGGCGCTGGCCAATAAGCTCGGCGGCCTCTACCCCGCCGCGAAGTCTGCCAAGGAACTCGGCGCCTTCTCCGGCGGCGTGGACTACTTCGGCGGCCAGAAGATCTACGACGTCTTCGCCGAAGCGTCCTCCAACGTGAACCCCAACTTCACCTGGGGGCCCACCATGACCAAGACGTACACTGACGTTTCCGACGGTTTCGGCAAGGCAACGGGCGGCAACGGTACCCTTCTGGATGCCCTCAAGAACGGTCAGGCGAAAACCATCGAAGCCCTGAAGTCGCAGTCCATCCCCGTCAAGGAGTAACTGCAAGGCTCTCCATGAGGGAAGATTCCCTCACAGTAAAGGTCACCATCCCCGCCGCCGGCGGGGATGGTGGCCTTGTTCCGGTAAACCGCCGGCACATTCGACATCCCAGTAGGAGAAGTGATGGACCCCCTGTACCTCCGTTCCGCCGGCACCAGCCTGCTGGTCATCTTCGACAGCGGGGAGGCCGAGGTCATCCACTGGGGCGCCGACCTGGGAGCACACGTGCCGGACCTCGGCATCCTGGGCGCTCCCGTGGGGCATTCCTCCATTGACGCCCACGTCCCCGCCGGCCTCCTCCCTTCGGCCGCTTCCGCCTGGCGGGGCCGGCCGGCCCTGCGCGGCCATCGGATCACCGCCGACGCCGCCGGCTTCGATTTCTCGTCCCGCCTCCGCGTTACGTCCGTGAACACTGAGGGTGCCGCCGCCACCATCGTCCAGGCCGACGCCGACGCCGGGCTCAGCGTCTCGTCCTCCCTTAAGCTTCACGACGGCGGCCTGCTGGAACTGCGCCACACCGTCACCAATGATGGAACCACCCCGTTCCAGGTGGACGAGCTGGCCACCGTCCTCCCGGTGGCACCGGACGCCGTCGAGCTCCTGGACCTGACCGGGCGCTGGTGCCGGGAACGCCACCCGCAGCGGCACCGGATCCAGCAAGGCACCTGGGTCCGGACCGGGCGGCACGGCCGCACCGGCCACGATTCCTCCCTGCTGTTCGCCGCCGGCACCCAGGGCTTCGGCAACCGGCATGGCAAAGTCTGGGCGACGCACCTGGCCTGGAGCGGCAACCACGAACAGTTCGCGGACACCATCGGCGACGGCCGGACCATGATCGGCGGCTCGGAACTGCTGGGCCCGTCGGAAGCCACCCTGGAACCGGGTGGCAGCTACACCACCCCGACACTGTTCGCCGCCTACTCGGACCGCGGCCTGGACGGCATCACCGAAGCCTTCTACAGCTGGTTCCGTTCCCGCCCCCACCACGTGCTGCCCGCCGCGTCCACCGGCCTGCCCGCAGGCAAACCGCGCCCCGTGGTGCTCAACACGTGGGAGGCCGTGTACTTCGACCACAACCTGGACACGCTGATTGAACTGGCGGAGTCCGCGGCCGACCTCGGCGTGGAGCGTTTCGTGCTTGATGACGGCTGGTTCCGTGGCCGCCGTGACGACCACGCCGGCCTGGGAGACTGGTATGTCGACGGGACCGTCTGGCCGGACGGGCTGGCCCCGCTGATCAACGCGGTCACCTCGCGTGGCATGGAGTTCGGGCTGTGGGTCGAGCCGGAAATGGTGAACCTGGACTCGGACGTCGCCAGGGCGCACCCGGACTGGATCGTGGGCCCCTCCCCCGCCGCGCACAGGGACGGCGGCCGGCTGCCCCTGGAGTGGCGCAACCAGCACGTCATCGACCTGGTGAACCCGGAGGCGTGGCAGTACGTCTTCGACCGGATCGATGCGCTCCTGGCCGGGAACAACATCAGCTACCTGAAGTGGGACCAGAACCGTGACCTGGCCGAACACGGCCACGCCGGCCGGCCGTCGGTCCACGCACAGACCCTGGCCGCGTACCGGTTGTTTGACGAACTCCGGAAGGCCCACCCCGGCGTCGAAATTGAGAGCTGCTCTTCCGGCGGCGGACGTGTCGACCTGGGCATCCTGGAGCGGACGGACCGCGTCTGGGCTTCCGACTGCAACGACGCGCTGGAGCGGCAGACCATCCAGCGCTGGACCGGTGCGGTGGTTCCGCCCGAACTGGTGGGCAGCCACATCGGCCCCACCACCTCGCACACCACGGCCCGCACCCACGACCTGTCCTTCCGGGCCATCACGGCACTGTTCGGACATTTCGGCATGGAATGGGACATCCGGGGCGTCCAGGGCAAGGATCGCGAAGAGCTGCGGCGCATCGTGGGGCTGTACAAGGAGCACCGGGACCTGATCCACAGCGGCCGCCGGGTCCACGCCGACCTCGCCGACGACGCATTGCTCCTGCACGGCGTGGCGGCCGGCCCTGCCGGGGACGGCATTGAAGTGCAGAAAGGAACGACGGCGGCGCTGTTCGCCCTGGTCAGCACGCGCACCTCGGCCGCCGAGGCCCCCGGCAGGATCGGCATCCCGGGGCTCGACGCCGGCCGCAGCTACCGGGTGGAAGTGCTCTTCCCCACCCAGGATGACGCCGACTACGCCCACACGTACACGCAGGCGGAGCCGCCGGCCTGGGTGGCCGGCGGCGCAGAAGCCAGCGGCAGGTTCCTGGCAGAAGTGGGGCTGCCCATGCCCATCCTCAACCCGGAGCACGCAGTACTGCTGAAGGTCACGGCGCTCCAGCCGGTTCCCGCCGCGCATTCTTCGTAAGAATGCGCGGCGGGGAGGGCCAACCGATAGATTTGCAAGCATGACTGAAGCCTCCTCCACTGTCGAAGCCGGCCGCGGCACCATCCTCGTCATCAATGGCCCCAATCTGAACATGCTGGGTACGCGGGAGCCGGAAAAGTACGGCACCTCCACCCTTGCCGACGTCGAACAGCTGGCTGCGGCCGCCGGGAAGAACCACGGATTCGCCGTGGAGTGCGTCCAGTCCAACCATGAAGGCGTCCTGCTGGACGCCATCCACGCAGCCCGGGGCGCCGCCGTGGGAATCGTCCTCAACGCGGGCGCCTTCACGCACACCTCCGTGGCACTTCGGGACGCCCTGGCAGCCGTGCAGCTTCCCGCCGTCGAGGTTCACATCACCAACGTGCACCAGCGGGAGGAATTCCGGCACCACTCCTACCTGTCGCCGGTCTGCGCGGCAGTAATCGTGGGCGCTGGAGTATTCGGCTACAAGCTCGCCATCGACTACCTGGCCGAGGTCCTGTAGCCGGAGCGACGCGGTGCCCTCACGTCTGGATGCAGTGCCCTATTTTTGGATGCACTGCCCGGAGGAGACGGGCGAGGACAGCGACGTCGCCTGCTCCGCGACGGGGTCCAGGTCATTCATGGTGATGGCGAACCCCACCTCGGCGTCCGAGGTTGCCTTGGCGAAGATTACGCCTGCCACCTGGCCGTCGGTGGTGAGCAGCGGGCCGCCGGAATTGCCCGGCTGGACGTCCCCGGCAAGGCGGTAGATGTCCTCCGGCGCGGGATTGTTGCCGTAGATGTCCGGGACCAGGACGGTGGCGATGTCCTGGACGGTGGCGGGCTTGGACTGGAACGGGCCGCCGTGCGGGTACCCGGCGAACGCAGCCTGGCTGCCCCCGGGCAGGTCGCGGCTCAGTTGCAGCGGCTGGGACGGCAGGTTGTCCACGGCCAGGACTGCAAGGTCGCGCCGGGTATCGAAGTAGACCACCCGTCCGGGCATAGCGCCGCCGTCGGGCATTTCCACCACCGGCTGCGACACACCCGCAACCACGTGCGCGTTGGTTACCACGCGGTCTTCCGAGACCACGAAGCCACTGCCGGTCTGGTTCTGGCCGCATTCATAGGCCGTGCCCGCGATCCTCAGGACGGACTGGGCAGCCCTGTTGAGTGCGGGTGTATTGGTGCTGGTGTTGGGCACCTGGACGGCCTGGCCCTGGTCCAGCCCTTCGAGCAGCGTCGGGATGCCGTTGCCGATCACCGTGGACCGCAGCTCCGCCATGGTGGCCTTGACCGGGGTAGGCGTCAGCCCGTCGATGAAGCGGATCACCTTGGATTCAGCCAGCTGCTGGGACACCACGGGCACGCCGAGGGAGCTGACGCTGAATGCCAGCATGGACATCACCAGGGCGGAGACTACAAGGTTCAGCGCCCCGCCCACCAGCCGGTCCACCGCCCGGAGCGGCCTGATCCGCACCACGCCGCGGAGTTGGCGCCCCACCATGGTTCCCAGGCCGTGCCCCAGTGCCATCAGGACGACGGCGGCAGCGATGATGGCGGTGAGCCTCCACCCGGAGTCCTCAACGAAGGTGCTGACCAGCGGGACGGCAAAGAAAGCGGCGATGGCACCGGCGGCAAAGCCTGCGAGGCCACCGACAGTGACCAGGAACCCATTGCGGAGGCCGTAGACGAGGTATGACAGCAACGCCAGGATCAGGACAACGTCCAGGACAGTCAGGCCGACCACAAAGGCTCCTTATTTACAGTTGAACCCCCATTCTAGTGGCGGACGCTGACAATCTTCTGTGGGGTGCAGCGGCCTCCGGCGGACCGTCAGCGGGCCGCCTGCGGGCGTTTCCCATGCCAAGTTCGTCACAGAACCTTGAAAATTCTGAAACAATGGCAAAAGCGCCCACAGCCGATACTTTTACTCAGGAGATTTCATGGACATCGAGGTACTGCGCCGAGCACCCCTTTTCGCCACGCTCGACGACGACGCATTCCGGCTGCTGACGGACGAACTCACCGAGGTGGACCTTTCCCGCGGCGCATCAGTGTTCCGTGAAGGTGACCAGGGTGACCAGCTGTACTTCATCGTCTCCGGCAAGGTGAAGCTCGGCCGCACGTCCCCGGACGGCCGCGAGTCGCTCTTGGCCATCCTCGGCCCCGGCGAGCTCTTCGGCGAGATGGCACTGTTTGATCCCAGCCCCCGCACCGCCACAGCCACCGCGGTGTCCGAAACCCGGCTGGCCGGGCTCAAGAACGAGAGCCTGAACGCCCTGCTGCGCACCCGCCCCGAGGTCTCGGCCCAGCTGCTGCAGGCCCTGGCCCGCCGCCTGCGCCGCACCAACGACTCCCTCTCGGACCTCGTCTTCTCGGACGTCCCGGGCCGCGTGGCCAAGGCCCTGCTGGACCTTGCCGACCGCTTCGGCCGGCCGGCCACCGACGGCGTCCTGGTGGCGCACGAGCTCACGCAGGAAGAACTGGCGCAGCTGGTGGGCGCCTCCCGCGAAACCGTCAACAAGGCCCTGGCCGAGTTTGTCCAGCGTGGCTGGCTCCGGCTCGAGGCCCGCGCCGTGGTGATCCTGGACATGCAGCGCCTCCGCCAGCGCTCCCGCTAGGACCATACAGAAAAGGCCGCCCCACTGAACTGGTCCCCGAAAGTTGGACTCGCAAATGCGATGTATCCACTTTAGCGGCCAGCTATCGGCTGTTCGCAGAAGTCCCCGTCCCAAGTGGGACGGGGACTTCTGCGTGTTTGAACCACCTGCCA